>JAGWBG010000338.1:0-533 GCA_021296015.1 Dehalococcoidia bacterium
GTATGGGCCTTCCAGGGCCGACAGTGAGGCCTGTACATCCATGCGATATACCCTCGCTTTATCGGTGAAGCCTGTTGTTGCCAGATTTTCCTTAATGGCAGCACACTGGCGTGGATGGCGCTCGACGAAGTCTGCCTCTGTAGCACCCCGGCTCAGAGCCTCAATGCCAAGGGAGCCGGAGCCTGCGTAAAGGTCCAAGACCCTGGTTTGAGCAACCTCTAGAGGACCGAGGATGTTGAAAATGGCCCCACGGACCAACTCCGAGGTGGGACGCGCCTCGGGAATTGTGGCTCCACGCAATCTCTTGTCCTTGGCAACACCACCTACCACACGCATGACCTTGCGTGGATTATACTCAAAAGAAATCTATTTGGTAAAGGTAAAATCAACGCTTATTTGACAATTTTTGGGCCCTTAACCGATTTATTTATCCGGCCCGTCCTCTTCCTGACATCCCCTTGTTTGCAATGATATGGGTTGACGCCTTCATTTCGTATAGATATAATGGGTCTGAATCTACAAGAGACTTGGGG
>JAGWBG010000338.1:574-2076 GCA_021296015.1 Dehalococcoidia bacterium
GTTCTGAGTTTATTGTAACAAAAGGCGGCAGCGGTAGCATCTCGTGTTGTAACTTGCCGATGCCACTTAAGAAGTGACCCTAGAAGTGACCCTCAAAATACCATTTTTTGCAGCCACGGGAGGGTTAGGCATTATGGCCAATCAGCTAGGGAAGAGGTATACGTGTGCCGTGTGCGGTACACTGGTGCTCTGCACCAAGACGGGGGAAGGTGCCGTCCAGTGTTGCGAGGCCGACATGGAGTTGCAGGAGCCTAGAAAGCTTCCTTCGTCGGACTGAGAGGGCCCGGGGCTTGCTCAGCTCAGTAGCCTGAGCACACCGACCACCTTGCCCTGTACTTCCACGTTATCGGCGGGAGAATATATAGGTTCCATGTAGGCGTTAGCGGGCTGGAGCCTTACGGTGTCCCCCTCATGGTATAGACGCTTGAGAGTAGTCTCGTTCTCCAGCTTCAGCCTTGCCACGACCATCTCCCCGTTTTCCGCATGGTGCAATGGCTCAACCAGCACAATATCCCCGTCATCTACGAGGGCATCTATCATTGACGTACCCTTGACTTTCAAGGCGTAGAGATTCCGGTTACCTCTGACCATGTTGGATGTGACATCTATGCTTTCCTGGGCATCTCCGGGTGCCCAGCCGTCCGCTCCCGCCACAGGCAGAGGTTCACCTGCAGCTATGTAGCCCATCACCGGGATGCTATGGAAAGAAAATGCTCCGCGGTTCGCCCGTGATGGCTCGTCCAGGAGCTCTATACCCCTCGCCACGTCCGGCCTGCGACGCAAATAGCCGTCTCTCTGCAACAGGCGAAGGTTGTAGTCCACCACCGAGGTGGAGCTAATCCCACAGGCTTTCTGAATGTCTCGTACCGTGGGGGGTAGGGAGTTTTCCTCTTTGATATCCCGGATGAAGTCCATGATCATTTTCTGCTTGGCCGAAAGTTTTTTCTTTTGCTGAATGTCAACACCCTAGGGTAGCAGAGGAGGCTTTTCCTGGCAATAGGGCGATGCCGGATTGTCCCCCCGAGCGGCAAGAGGGGCTTTTAAGCCCCTCTTGCGGATCAAGGTCGGCTCTCCAGGTCATCTATCGTTCCCTAAGACAGGTCCCTGTTTCCTATACTAGTACTAGTGGTATGGAACGGGAACTCCAGGGTGGGAGATTACAGAGTTATCAGGACGCCTTGAGAGCGTTCAGCTTGGCCATGAGACGAGACTTCTTGCGCGCCGCGTTGTTGCGATGGATGATTCCCTTGGTGACTGCCCCGTCAAGCATCTTGATAGCATGGGCCACTGCCGGCTCAGCATCTTGAAGTTGGCCTCTCTGCAATACGTTGTTCGCTCTGGTCACGATAGTACGAGCGGTTGTCCGAATCCTGCGGTTCCTCAGGCGCTTCCTCTCGGCAGAGCGAGCTGTTTTTTCGCTGGGCAAAGATAACCTCCTGCATTTGCTTCTGATGTCAACTTAACTATTATAAAGGACGAGGCCTGACGGTTGTGTCACCAGG
>JAGWBG010000089.1 GCA_021296015.1 Dehalococcoidia bacterium
AGAAGACCTGGAGACGGTCCCCGGGATCCCTACCCGTGAGGAAGACTTGAACTTCTTCAGCAGGGAGGACCCGCTGGAGAACATGTCCATAACGGAGAGCGCTTCCTTTGCCCGTTTCCGGGAGATTCGTGAGAGCTACTCCGAAGAGGCGAAGAAGCACTACCAGGACCATCGAGATGCTATGGAACCCATCACCGAATATATCAAGGAATCCGGGGAACTCACGCCTACCGGGACCCCAACCGGCGAAGACGTAACCGAGGTCATACGCCGGAAGGCCAAGGAACTGGGCTTTGCCGAGGTGGGCTTCACCAGATACGACCACCGCTACAACTACGCCAGCTCAAAGAAGATGGTGAAGTACGACCTGCCCCACGCTATATGCCTGGCCCTGGAGCAGGACTACTGGAAGACTCAAACCACCCCCAGCATACACTCGGAGGAGACACATAACGGCTCCTACGAGCGTCAGGGACCGCTCACCAGGGAGTTGGTAGACTTCGTTCGAGACCTTGGGTATCGCTGCCAGGTATCGGGGCCTTCCCTGAGCCACGGCCCTTCAATACCCATGTTTGTAGCTGCCGGATTGGGCCAGCTGGGAGCTAACGGACAACTCCTATCTCCCCATTTCGGCTCATGGGCACGCCTGCACCTAATCCTCACCGATGCCAAGGTAACCTACGACAAGCCGGTGGACTACGGCATCCATGCCTTCTGCCAGATATGCCAGGTATGCATAAACCGATGTCCGGGCCGCGCCCTCATGCGTGAGAAGGTCTGGTACAGGGGTGTGGAGAAGAACAAGCTGATATTCAAGCGCTGCCAGCCGATAGTAGCCCGTTACCTCAGCTGTGGCGTATGTATGAAGGTTTGCCCCATCGGTGCCTACGGAATGAAGCCTGTAATGGAGCACTACGTCGAAACCGGAGAGGTGCTAGGCAAGGGTACACACAATCTGGAAGGCTATACTCTGGGCGACAAGGGCTACTTCGGACCCGGTGAGCTGCCCCACTTTGACGCTGAAACTTTCAAGATGCCTTCGGGCAGGGCTGAAGACTGGATGCTGATTGAGTTCCGGGACAAGCTGATGGAAACCAAGGATGACGTGACCGTAGACAAGGACAAAATATGGGAAGAGTTCCGGGACCAGGTGGAGACATCCATATCGCAACGCGGGGTTTCCGATATGGCGATGGATGTCCGGGTTATGGAGGAGTAGGGAACCGACTCAAGTCGTTTGATAGGCAACATTCAGGCCGCCCCCATAGTATGGGGACGGCCTGAAGTTTTGTTATCTGGCTACGGGACCATACATGCCGGGCACTGCGATGCCTGCCGTCGTTGGGCTGCTACAACTCTATCCGGTAAACACGGGCAGCCGTGTCATGGAACATAGCGGCCCTCTCAGTGGCGGAGTAGTCTTTGGACAACCGCTTGAAGGCGTTATACATCACGTGATAGGAGTATGACACCTTGTCAACCGGAAAGTTGCTCTCGAACATGCACCGGTTGGGGCCGAACTGCTCAATGCAATAATTCATCAAGGGGGCCATGGACTCGGCCAACTCCTCCGAGCCAATTGGCTCGTTCCGGGTGTGCCAGTCAAAACCGGTCCGGGGCATTCCGATGCCGCCGAGCTTCATGTTGACGTTGGGGCACTCGGCCACGGCCGCAATGCCCCTCCGCCAGGTAGCAAGCACCTCATCGTCCCGGTTACCGTAAGGCCCAACCCTCAGCAAGCCGCCAATATGGTTCAGGATGATCGTCAGGTCGGGCACGGCCCTGGCGAAATCCGCCAGCTCCGGAAGCTGGGGAAAGTACATCCAACCTTCGAGAGAGAACCCCATGCGTGCCAACACCCTCGCCCCTGCACGAAAACTGTCACTAGCCAGAATCCCTTCGGTATTGTGAGCTGCGGTGTTCTCTATCTCCGGGTGGGGGTCCCAGGTAACGGAGTGGCGTATACCCCGGAATCTGTTGGGGCTGGCCGCCTGTAGCGCCTCCAACACTGGCTCGACTCGCTCTCCCAGGTTCAGGTTGGCGTTACCCACGATGGCTGCCGCAGCCCGGCCGGGACCGTAGAGGCCGCTTGCGCTGGCAGCGGCAAGGCCCTGGACGAACTCGACTTCACCAACGGGTCTCATCTCCACCGGCCCGTCGGCACGGTACATGGCCCTTGCTTCAACGAACACCGTAGAGCGCACGTTGTGACCGCTGTTGATGTCGTCAGCCAACTCGTGGAGGAGATACCGTTGGTAGGGAATACGCTCGTTCCGAAAGTCCCAGAAGTGGTGGTGGGGGTCGCAATTGGGAAGGTCCGGCTCCAGGGTAGGCTCTTGGGTTAAAGCAAGCCAGTCAGGGCCTCCGAATGGCATAATAACACCCCCATCGGGATATGATGAGTATTTTAATTACAAAGATTGGCGCGCCCGGCAGGACTCGAACCCGCAACCACTGGGTCCGAAGCCCAGTGCTCTATCCATTGAGCTACAGGCGCGGTACATACCCTGGACATCAAGGCTGGGAATCCCCTAAAGAGAGAGTGTGCAAAACCGAGATCCAAGCTTCCTCTCCCTCGGCTAGAGGGGAATGGGGTGAAGGCGACCTTCTTGCCCCCTCATCCTAACCTTCTCCCACCAGGGGAGAAGGAATTTTTCAGACACCCTCTAAGTCAGGAGCACCCGGCTGTTGTCCGTCCATGGCGGAGATGGGGTGAGCGGTGGGATTCGAACCCACGGTCTCCTGAGCCACAGTCAGGCGCCTTGGACCACTTGGCTACGCTCACCACAGTAGCATCCGGCTGTGTCCCATATAGAAGTCTAAGGGAAACTACCCTTCAGAGTCAACAGCCTACCTATCTTCGGCAAGCTCCAATGCCAGGTTTACCAGTGTCCGCGTGGGTACTCCCGTCCCGCCTTTCGACAGGTATCCCTTCTCTGCGCTGCTGAAGTAGGTCCCTGCAATGTCCATGTGTGCCCAGGGGGTGTCCTCAGCGAACTCGGCCAGGAACTTGGCCGCAGTGATGGAGCCTGCGGGCCGGCCACCCGTATTCTTAATGTCGGCTACGTTGCTCTTTATCAAATCCTTGTAGTCATCATACATGGGCATCTGCCATATCCTCTCGCCGGCAGACTGGCCCGCTCTGATTAGCTGGTCTATCAACTCCTGATTGTTGCCCATCACTCCGCTACAGGCATTGCCCAGGGCCACTACCATAGCCCCCGTCAGAGTAGCTATATCCACCAGCCTGGTTACTCCCGTCTCCCGTGCATAGTGCATGGCATCGGCCAGCACAAGCCTTCCCTCGGCGTCGGTGTTTATCACCTCGATGGTCTTACCATTCATGCTGCGTACTATATCCCCCGGACGTTGGGCCGAGCCTCCGGGCATATTCTCAGTAGCGGCAACCATACCAGTCACGTTAATCCTGGGTTTGAGCCGGCCAATGGCCTTCATAGCGCCGATGACCGAAGCTCCGCCGGCCATATCTCCCTTCATATCCTCCATGCCTCCGGCCGGCTTCAGGGAGATGCCCCCGGTGTCGAAAGTAATGCCCTTGCCGATGAAGCCAATGTTGTTTGAAGGGTTACCGGGGTCGCCGTGATGCTCGAGTATGATGAGCTTGGGGGGCTGGTCGCTCCCCTTGGCCACACCCAGAAACGCTCCCATGCCCAACTCCTCCATGTGCTGGCGCTCCAGGACTCTTATGGTAAGTCCCTCCTCCTCAGCCACCAGACTGGCTATCTCTGCCATTCTGGTGGGGGTCATTACGTTGGCAGGCTCGTTGACCATATCACGAGCGATGATAGCCACCTCGGCCATGAGGCGCCCAAGCTCCAAACCCTTTTCCAGGTCACCCAACTTGCCGGAGTCCTGCTCTACCAACAGCAATTCCTTGAGCGCCCCACCATCATCCTCTCCGCCCTTCAGGTAATTCTTGAAGCTGTAAAGGCCCAGTATCACGCCCTCGGCCATAGACTGGCCGACAGACCCGGCATCCAGTCCGCCTATTCCGGCACCGTGGGCAATGGTGGCAACCTGCTCCAGACCTCTTCTGCGAAGATAGCGGCAGGAGCTTGCCGTTACCTCTCGGACCGTCTCCTGCGTAAAGTTTTCCTGCTTGCCCAACCCGGCCACCAGCACCCGCGACGGGCCAATCTTTCCAAAGGTGTGAATGAGGGTATTCTCACCCTTTTTGGCCTTTATCTCACCGTCCTCGATAAGCTGGCTGATAGCGCCGTCAAGGGCACGGTCCACCGCTCCGGTAGCACCGCCGGGCTGCTCCACACCCTCAAACAGATTTACTATCAAGGCCGGCACTTTTATCCGGGTCACGTCGTCCTGCACTACCTTTATCTCCATCATACCTCCTTATCGTCCCTTCTCATTGTGTACCCTAATCCGTAGACATAAAGCATCTTATCTCCTGCACTACCCTGGCAACTGCCGGAGAAATATCGCCGGAAGTGTCAAAGGCAAAATGGTCTCGCCCGATGGGCTGAACGGTAGACTGCATCCTGCGGTACACCCGCCAGTCCGCCTCGGAGTTGTCCTCCCGGTCCATCCCCTTTGAGCGTCCTTCCAAGCGCTGGTATACGACATCCGGGGAAGCCTTCAGATACACAATGATTATCCCCACCCCTCGCCCTTCGGCGATGCGGTACAGACCCTCTCTGTGGCTCTCGACCAGATTAGTCGCATCCAATAGCAGGGGTACTTTGTGTCCTAGCAGGTCGTCAATCAAGGAGTGGTAAGCTCTGAAGAGGCGTCGGTTCTCTGAAGGGGTGTACCCAGGGTCAGGAAAGAGAACTTTACGCATGACATCGCTCTCCATCACTAACAAAGGCACTTGGCTAACAATTCTACGACTGAAGTAGGACTTGCCGGTGCCGGGGAGTCCACTGACTATCACCATGACCGGCCTTTCCGCCGCCGGCGGCATCTCCGGGAGACTGGCTCTGAGTCTCTCCACGTCCCTATCTGCCAGCGAGGCCAGCCCAACGGGTTTGGATATGTTGCTTCCCGTTTCCCCCACAACCACAGCGCCGTACAATTACTGAAACGTGAATGAGTTACTAAACCATATCGTTACTCCCGTTTTCACGGGAATGACGGGATGGACTGGTTTAGATAGCCATTCACACATCAATAAATTACTCGGAAAGATTATTCATCGGCATAGAACGCCAGACCCAGAAGGCCGGGGCCAAGGTGAGCGCCCATTACGGGAGTGAATTCGCTGATAAAAATCTCACGGCAGTTGAACTCCGTTTCCACCCGATGGTACAGCTTCATGGCACTGTCGGCAGCATGAGCGTGCATCACGTTCACGTGTGCGGGCCTTTGCTGGACCCGGTCTTTCATAACGCCCACCAGACGCTCCACGCCCTTGGCGTGACTCCTGGGCTTGTCCAGCACTCTGGCCTCCCCCAGCTTGAGCTCAGTCAGAGGCCTTATGCCCAGAATCGCCCCGGCCCAAGCGGCCATCCTGGGTACTCTACCGCTCCTCCGAAGATAGTAAAGGGTATCCAGGAGGGCCAGCAAATTCACATGGGGTATAAGCTCCTCTATCCTGGCGACCACCTCTTCCAGGCCGGCTCCGCATTGTGCTACTTTCGCAGCCTCCAGAGCGATGAGGCCCTCTGCGCCGGCTGCCGCCCCGCTGTCAATGACATTGATGCGGCAGCCGGGCATGTCCTTTTCGGCCATACGGGTGGCTATAATAGCAGACTGACAAGTGGAGCTAAAGTTGGCGGAAAGGACAATGCACACCACGCCATCTGCGACGGCAAAGGCGGACTTGAAAACCTCAAGAAAGCTCACCGGCTTGGGAGAGGAGGTGGTGGGTATCTCATGGTCCTTATTGAGGTAATGCTGGTAGAACTCGGCGGGATTGATGTCTATGCCGTCCCTGAAAGACCGGTCTTGGATTATCAATTCATGGGGGACGACGTATATATCCCACTTATCCAGCAGCTCGCGCGGCAGACAACTGCTACTGTCCACTACTACAGCTACCTTGCGTTTGTGAACCAATGGGTTACGACCTCCCCTCCCACTCCGATGGAGAGATGGGAGTGTTCATTCCTCTCCAACCTTGATTGCAAGATGGCAGGACTGAGGAGGAAGGCCACGGAAGCCAGGGTGATAAGAATCATGGAAAGGGTGCCAATACTCATGGGAACGGCCACCACGGTGAACACCACCAGTAAAGCTGTGGATACGGTCAGCAGCCCAATCTTGAGCAATCTGTGGCCCAATTTCAGAAAGACCCCGGTAGTAACTGCCACGGCGAGGAATACCAAGGCCCTGTCCGCATCGGCCTCACGTAC
>JAGWBG010000090.1 GCA_021296015.1 Dehalococcoidia bacterium
GACTGATGAGACTCCCTGGACGGTTACTGGTAAGTTTACCACATCACTTACCCCTTGGTCGCTCCTGCCCAAGACAAACGGCCAGGCACGGGTCACACCCGTGCCTGGCAAGCTACCTCGCATTTGGCCCCGCACATCCGGCCATCACGGCTGGAGAAGCTGCCTCAATGCTTGATGAGGCTTTTGCTCTTACGGCCTTGTGAAACGCGGAGCCATCAGCTTCCCTTCGCCTGGCCGCTCTTCATACCCTCGCTCCACCTCCAGACCAGCGGCAGGCTTCAGGAAGGGAATATCCATACATGATTCAGCGCGTACTCTCGAACCATGGCTACCTCCTTTCCCCATCCCCAGAGGCTCGGTTTATTTGCGGGTATCCCTGAAGTGCCTCACTGTTCTTTCTCTCACCGGCACTTTCAGGGGTCTTTGTCGTCTCCTCGTTCACGTATATGTAGTACCTGACCCCAGGCAAGGGCGCGTAGTAGCCCCAGCCTCTGTGACTTATTCTGTTGTCTGAAGATATGGCCGGCACATCTGGTAGCTTAGCAATCCTTTTCGCTTTTGGCATTTCCCCGCCCCGGTGACCGTGAGTATAATTGTGTCCCCAATCCATCGCGTTGGCTCAACGTCAAAATACTGCGCTCCAAGTAACCTCGGCCCTCCGGCTCACGCCTTCGGTGGACTTTAGATTTGGGGATTGTCGGCTTGGGCAACTTTCACCTCGACGAATCGAGTTACTCCGCCGTCCTCCCGGCACATCCCGTTCTCTTCTGTCGTTAACCTTGATTGCTTGGAGCGTATCCTTAATATATCAGACTATTATCGGCTTGTCAATAGGAGTTTTATTGGGAATAAATTCACAAACTGTTGTTATAAATTTCACAAATACGCTGATTTCGTAATAACCATGGACGGAGGACTGCCCGCCTGGAGAAGGTGAGGACCTAAGCCCAGGGTCCGAGGTGTTTTCGAGAAGGAAGGAACACCAGGACTCACGAAAAGCCCTGGTGTTCCGATAGTAGCCAGTCGCTTTCGATGCTAAAGGTTAACACGTAAGCATGACTGAGTTTTGCGCAACATCCCCCGCGATGTTTCCACAAGCCCGAAGTGGTCCCGGTCTAAGCACGCAAGTGCTGCTGGAACCAGGCCAGGAGTTTGTCCCAGGAATCCCCGGCCGCATCGGCTCGGTAGGCGTCGTTGCCGTTCCACTGGAAGGAGTGTCCGGCCCCTGGGTAGGAGTGGAAGCTGTGGGTCTTGCCGTGACGTGTAAGCTCTGCGTCCAGCTTCCTCATGTCTTCCGGGGTCGGGTTGGGGTCGTCCTCCCCGAAGAATCCAATTAGGGGGCAACCGATGTTGGCGGTGCGGTCAAAGGGTGCAGGACCATCGCCCCAGACTGCCATGGTATTCCCGGGGTAAAAGGCTGCGGCTGCCTTGAGTGACGGGTTGACGGCAGCCATCAGGTAGGATGTCCTCCCACCCAAGCAAAACCCCATGATACCAATCCTGTCGCCGCGCACCGAAGGGTGTCTCCTCAGAAGGTCAATAGCAGCGTTGACGTCCTTGATGGTATTCTCATCCCTCAGTTGGCTAAATTTGGTCGGGATGTCGGTAACGTCCGGGTCTACTCGGTGATGCAGGTCCGGGGCTATAACGGCGTATCCCGCCTGTGATACCCTGTTCACCATCCCCTGTACCCAATCGTCAAGATACCCATGGTGCATAAGGACAACACCAGGATGGGGCCCCGGGCTATCGGGGATGCTGGTGTATGTCCACATCTGTTGCCCATCCACGTGTACTGTACTCCACTGAGACGGCATCTTCGTTCCCTCCTGACTGGAAAACTGGGCTGCCAATGAGCCTGTGCCCGTTCCGGCATCGGCTGCTGTTGGTGCTTGTGGCAATTCTATCCGTGCTCAAGAGCGCCGTCAAGGTCAGTCGGCGAAAAGCGGCGTGTTTGACAAGGTTGTGAATATTTGCTATGCTTTGCCATCCGTCAGGTGGTGTATACCAAAGTCTGACCCGACGAATAATATGGTTTCGTTGGGTCCCAACGAGCGTGTTCCTGTCGGGAAGTCTGATGGGAGAGCCAGCGCTATTGATATAAGCACCCCGTAACGCAATAAGACACACCGCTAACGGCATGGAGGTGCAGTGATGTTCCGTTCCCCGTTTTTTAAGCCCAGATACCATGTCATGGTCCCGCTCCTTCTGGTGCTGATGTTGGCGGTAGCAGTGGCGTGCGGAGGAGATGCAACCTCGACCCCAGAACCAACCGACACGCCCCAGCCTACCGCGACGGCGCAGCCTACCTCACCACCAGCTTCAGAGCCTACTGATACTCCCGTTACCGGTGAGGTGCCTGACCCGACTGCGACCCCGAGAGCCACGCCTCTCCCGACTCCAACCATCGCAGCCACGCCGGTGCCAACTCCAACAGCCAGACCTACGCCTACCCCGGCCCCCGATGTTGGCGAACCGGTGACATCCCGTCTGGTGGTTGCCGTACAGCCGCCCGCCCAGCAGTCCACCCTCGATTGCGGGGTACAGGGTGTCGCCCAGTTCCAACACAGGCCCGCGATGGACCTCCTCCTGAGCCTGGACCGCTACACCAGCGAGCGCATCCCAGAATTGGCTACCTCATGGAGCTTGTCGCCAGACGGCAAGGAATGGACCTTCAACCTTAAGGAGGGTATACCCTGGCATTTCGGATATGGCGAATTTACCGCCCATGACGCCGTTAACTCTAGGGCGATTTTCGTCGAGGCAGACTGCCGGGCCAGTGATACTCCGTATTTCCGGGACCTCCCGGAGGTCCAGGTTGAGGCGATAGACGACTATACGGTACTTTTCCGCATGATCGCTCGCCCGGACATCCTATTCAATGACAAAGTCGGTCTGAGGGCGGGCTGGCCCATGACCAGCAAGGCCCAGTGGGACCAGGCATGTCCAAACGCACCCGAAGAGTATGGGGAACTGGGCTTCTGCAAAGCGGGTGAGGACGGTGTGGCGGCGAAACCGGCGCGGACCGGCCCATATCAGTTCGTGAGCTTCACGGAAAATGTGGGCTACCTGTATGAGCGGGTCCCCTATGAACACTGGAGGGTGACCCCGGACTTTGAGCAGCTGGACATGAGGTTTATACGGGAGCCCGCCACTCGGCTGGCTGCCATGCTAACAAATCAAGTTCATCTCTCAGCTCTCCCCAATACTATCCTCGACCAGGCCATTGACGGAGGGCTGGACACCAGCTTTAGCACGTTCCCGGCCGTTGGCCCCCACTACATGTTCGGTGGACTCTACTACGATGATGGAATAAGGGAGCATCTTGACACCTCCTACCCCTGGGCCGCCGAAGGTGAAGTGGGACGCAAGGTGCGGCAAGCTATGAATAAAGCTATTGACCGAGACCAGCTAAATAGGGCTTTCTTCCAGGGACGGGGTAGGCCGATGTACGTGGCCGGCGTAGACCCCACCATCCGAGGCTACGTCCCGGCATGGGAAGAAAGGTTCGAGGAGGCGTACGGCTTTGACCAGGATCGTGCCAGGGAACTTCTTGCCGAAGCTGGGTTCCCCGACGGGTTCGAGACAACCCTGATGGGGTATGCCACACCCGGCGTACCGGAGATGGCGGACGTTGCCGAGGCCGTAGCCGGCATGTGGGAGGCCGTGGGGATAAAGGTAAATCTGGACGACAGGGAATATGGCAGGTGGCGCCAGGAGTACCGGGAGTTGAGGTCCAACTGCTGTATATACTCCTTCTCAGTCTCCCCGGCGGAGCCGAACACCGTGATATTCTTCTGGTGGATGCCTGAACGAATCTTCCGTGGCTACACCAGCAACACCCTCAGCTCGATCTTCCGTGCGGCCTTGGAAGAATTGAGTCAGGAAGGTCAGGCACCCTTCTTCCAGGCAGCACACGAAGAGCTATTCAACGAGTTCTCTCACATACCACTGTTCTACCTGCCTGGTATAGTGACCATAGACCCCAATGTGGTGACGGATTACACGTGGTGGGGGAATGCAGGCGGCTTGCACAGCCACCTGGAGTATGTCCAGGTAGTAAGGGAGTGAGGTAGGGAATAAGCTTCCCTGGCTTTTCAAGAACCATAGCGAAAGACCTCGCCCCCAGTTCCTTTGCCAGGGCTGGGGGCGATTGTAACTAAGGACTCAAGTCTCGTCTACTACTCCGCAAGAGGTAGAGATGCAGCGTTATATCATCCGGCGCCTCGGCCAGTCGGTACTTGCCATGCTGGTCATAAGCATTGTCATCTTCAGCCTGGTCCGGGTCAGCGGCAACGTCCTGGACTACATGCTACCCCAGGAGGCGACCCAGGAGATGTACGACTTGGTAGAGAAAGCCTGGGGTCTGGACAAGCCTGTACACATACAGTATTTGGTGTACATGGGGAATTTGGTCCAGGGAGATTTGGGGGAATCGGGTAGCTTCCGTGGTAAGACTGTGTCTGAACTCATCGCCAGCCGGTTTCCCAGCACGCTGCAACTTTCAGGATTTGCCCTGCTGATAAGCACCCTCATGGCCGTGCCCATAGGGGTTATTGCGGCGGTGAAGAAGGACACACCCCTGGACTACTTAGGCAAGATAGTTGCCCTCATAGGCCAGTCGGCCCCGGCCTTCGCTATCGGTCTAATCCTCATGTGGATATTTGCCGTGGAGTTGGGATGGCTTCCGGCCTCCGGGAAGGGGGGCATTAAGCACATGATACTCCCGGGCATCGCCCTGGGGTGGTTCCAGGTGGCGGCGTTGATGCGCCTGACGCGCTCTTCCATGCTGGAGGTGCTGGACAGCGAGTACGTCAAGCTGGCTCGAATCAAGGGTGTACCGGAGTGGAAAGTCATCTGGAAACACTGTTTCCGCAACGCCCTCATCGTTCCGCTCACATATATGGGGCTTATCGGCGCCGTGCTCATCACCGGTGCAGTGGTCACCGAGACCGTCTTTGCCTGGCCTGGCCTGGGTCTGCTGGTCATCGAAGCCATCATAACCCGGGACTACCTGCTGGTGCAGGGTGTGGTGCTCTTCTTTACCGCCGGCTTCATCTTAATTAACTTACTGGTGGACATTGTGTATGCCTACGTTGACCCACGCATCCGATACGCTTGATTCCCACTGCCCGACCGGGTTGGAGGGTGTTGCCCTATGGCAGCGATAGACGTACCCGGAAGAAGGGCATGGGGTATGGTCCCAGGGCTGTTGCGGGGAGCGTCCAAGGCCCGGCGCTATCCCTTGCTGCCGATAGCTATTCTGCTGGTACTTCTGGTTATTCCCGCCATCTTCGCCGATTTGATTGCGCCCCACGACCATCGGATAGGGAATCTGGACGATATAAAGATGCCACCCTTCTGGGTTGGACCAGACGTGTCGGTAAAAGAAGTGGTAGAGAGTAAAACCGGGAAAAGGGAGGAGCGACAAGGCCAGATTCTCCTGAGTGACGCCCAGAGGAGGGCGGGGATTGGGGAGGCCACGGTCGTGGGCGGCTCCCCGGACCAGGAGGTGTCCGTCGGAGACGAGGTAGAGATAGTTAGCCAGCGTGGGGGGTCAACCAAATATCTGCTGGGGACAGACAAGCTTGGTAGGGACATATTGAGCAGAATAATCCACGGTGCCAGGGTATCCCTAACCGTCTCCCTGCTGGCCGTGGTTCTGGGCGGGGGCATAGGGACTATACTTGGGTTGGTTGCCGGTTGCTTTGGGGGTGTTTGGGATAGCTTAATCATGCGTCTGGTAGACCTTATGTTGGCTTTTCCGAGCATCCTGCTGGCTTTGGTGATGGTGGCCGCTATAGGGTCCGGCTACAGCACAGTGATTATAGTCATAGTGGTGCTCCTTTGGTCCCGCTATGCCCGCGTGGTGCGAGGGGAAGCTTTGGCCATCAAACAAAGCGACTACGTTGCACGCGCTCGCGTGGCGGGCGCTTCCCACATGCGCATCATGATACGTCACATCTTCCCCAACCTGGTAAATACCGTGATTGTGCTGGCTACCCTGGAAGTCGGCGCCGTTATCATCCTGGAGTCTACGCTCAGCTTTCTGGGGGCTGGTATCCCCCGTCCTACTCCCGCGTGGGGTGTGATGGTGGCCGATGGACGTGAGCTAATCATCGCCAACTGGTGGATTTTCTTCTTCCCCACAATGGCTATTGTGCTCACGGTCTTGTCTATGAACCTCTTGGGTGATTGGCTGAGAGACCGACTGGACCCCAGGTTGAGGAACGTATAGAGCGTCACGGGCGCTGTTCAGGGTGTTGACAGGTTATTCTCTTCCTTGGTCATGAACTCCAGCAGAGCGGGCTGCCCCGTGGCCATCGCT
>JAGWBG010000091.1 GCA_021296015.1 Dehalococcoidia bacterium
ACGTAGTAGAGGGGTATGTTGGGGAGCTCATCGAAGAAGATGTCTGCTGCCTCAAAGGTCAACTCCCTCCGCCTGTCTCGGTCCTGCTCCCGGGACTGCTCATTGAAAATCTGCTCAAATCTGGCAGTGGTGGCCCACTGGCCGTAGTTGCTGAAGGCCTCCTCCAGATACATGCGGCTGTACATATCCTCGGGGTCAATAATCAGGAGACCCTGGCTGCCAGCGTAGAACTCGAAGTCCCTGCTGTCACGACGAGGAGCCAGAACACCCTGCTCCTGCACATCGAATTTGACTTCTATGCCCAGGAACCTGTTGAGCTGGTCCGCTGCGACCTGGGCGAATTCCTTCACGTCCAGCCCTCCCGCCGGGACCAGCATGGTGGTCTCGAAACCGTCGGGGAAACCGGCCTCTGCCATGAGCCTCTGGGCTTCGGCTATATCGTCAGGATGTTTCTCTCCATCGGCGGTCTCTCTGTAGCCGGGCAACTGTGCCACCTCTTCATTGGTGGGAGAGAGCCAATAGTTGGGCGCGAAAGGCCAACCCAGGGTAGCCTGTCCACGGGTCACGATCTGCATGATGGGTTGGCGGTGTACGGCCAGGTGCATTGCCTGCCGCACTCTCTTGTCGGTGAAAGGTTCCCTCTGTGTATTCGGGAACAGGTTGGTGTGGCTGGCCGGGCCTGCCCAGAACACAGCACCCTCACCGCTCCCTCTCATCTGCTCGTCAAGCTGTAGCGCTTCAGCGTTGGTCATAAATGTGACCATGGTGTGGGACATGAGGACTTGGCCCGTCCTGTGGGCAGCCATGACACTGGCAGGCGACGACAGGATGAACATCTTCAGGCCGTCCAGGTATGGAAGCCCCGGCTTCCAGTAATTGGGGTTCCGCTCAAAATCAAGGATGACATCCGGTTCGTATTCCGTCAGCATGAAGGGGCCGGAACCCATCCGATTCTCAACCAGGTCCATGTCAAGGCCCTGATCGTACTGGTGCTTGGGTAGCATCTGCATGTAGTCTATGGCGAGATAGGGGAAGAAAGCCGCCGCTGCGTACTCCAAGTCCACCTGTACGGTGTGCTCGTCTATGGCCGTGGCGTTCGTAAAGTAGGGCCTTATAACGCCTCGCCAGGGACGGGAATTCTCAGGGTTTACTATATCTTCCAAGGTGAACACTATATCTGCGGCGGTGACGGGTGTGCCGTCGTGCCACGCAGCGTTCTCGTTGAGGTAGAAGGTGAAGGTCTTCCCGCCGTTGGATACTTCCCAGCTGTCAGCGATGTCACCCCTTATGTCGAGGGGATCGGCAGTTTCGGGGTTGTAGTGGACCAACTCGCTGTATATTGGGGAAATCCATGCCGCGGGCAGCCAGCCACCGCGGTTGGGGTTAAAGTGAGGCGGATTGTAGGGAACCATAGAAGTCATAACGCCCCCTGCCTTCCCTGGAAGCTCAACAGTCCCCGGCGTCGGCGTGGGCTGGGGGGCGGCAGTGGCGATAGCAGCTTCCGCTTCCGGTTCGGCGGGTCTGCTTGTGGGAGTAGGCGGGACATCCGTAGCTGCTGGCGGCTGGGTGGCCTCCTCCATCATAGCCGTGGGTTCCGGCGTCGGGGTCGCGTCGTCGCCGCAGGCCGCGGCAACTGCCGCGATCGCCATCAGCAGCGGGATGAAGAGCAGGAACCGGGACTTTAGGAACTGGCGATACGACATAGATAATCCTCCGTGTATTTCTTTGCGTTGTGTGTCCACCGGCATGACGAGAGGCAGCGCATCCGCTCAGGCTGCGACAGTATCATCACAACCAAAGTGGTTGGCCCGCCCCTCGTAACGCGGGATAGGTTATCATACCTTTTCCAAACATGTCAAGGGAACTTTGAAAACGGAGGTGAGTGGAAACTATACATTCCTGCCCATCTCAGGAGGGTCGTCATAGTCTGCATCCCGTCCCTGGCATTCGCCAGGGTAGGCTATTCCGGCCCCCGTATCCGTCTGCCGATAGGCGGTCGAGTGTGGGGCGGGCCTTACGCCTCGGCGCATAAATAAGCCGGAAGCCATACCTCTGACTTCCGGCTCTCTCCGGTGAGCCTTCGACCCTCGCCGAAATGACGATGTGGGAGATCGGGAGCGAGTGTCCCTGGGCAGCTATCGAAAAAGCCTGAAGAGACCTGCTTTAGCCCATTCCCCGCAAACGCGGGTCCAGAACGTCTCTGAGGGAGTCACCCAGCAGGTTCCAGGCGAACACGACTACGGCTATGGCCAGCCCGGGGAATACCCCAAGCCAGGGCGCGACCTCCACGTAGTTCTGGGCCGCTCCGGTCAACATGCCTCCCCAAGAGGGTACGTCCGGGGGTGTGCCTACGCCCAGGAAGCTCAGGGATGCTTCCGCTATGATTGCCACACCCAGGGAGAGGGTGGCCAGAACGATGAAGGTGGCAAAACAGTTGGGGACCATGTGGCGCAGGATAATGCGCCAGTCCCCTGCACCTATGGCCCTTGCCGCCAGCACGTAGTCAATCTCCTTTATGCTGAGGGCCTGGGAGCGAATGGTCCGGGCCGCACCCGGTATGAACACAATGGTCAGCGCAATTATCACGTTGGTCACTGATGCCCCAAGGGCAGCCATTATGGCCAAGGCCAGAATAAGGGGCGGGAAGGCCTGAACGGAATCCACGAGTCTCTGTACGATGAGGTCAACCCTTCCTCCGAAATAGGCGCTGGCAATCCCTATGAAGCATCCTGTTGTTATCCCGAACAACACGCTGAGCAGGCCCACCTGCAGGGAGATTCGCGAGCCGTAGACAAGCCTGCTAAATACGTCACGGCCAAGCTGGTCGCCCCCCAGAAGTGATGCGGCCCCGGGCTTGGCGAAAGTGCGGTCAGCGGAGGTCTCGCGGGGGTTGTCAGTTGCAATCTGGGGAGCGAAGATGGCAACTACTATAAGGATGAAGGCAATGGCCGACCCGAAGGCACCCAGGGGTTTTCTTCTGAAGAAGGTGCCTACGTTGCCTATGTAGCGCCGCATGAGTTGACTCGTTCTGGCGAAGCTAATACGCTCGCCGGGAATGTCTACCGCTCCAACTCTCCCCCGGTTCATCGTTCCTCCTGGGCCAATTTTGCTTCTGTCATTACTGGTAGCGGATTCTCGGGTCCAGCCAGCCGTACAAGAGATCGGTAAGAAGGTTCAAAGCCACAACCAGGAACGTTATCACCATGACAGCTGCCTGGGTCACTGCGTAATCCCGTTGGAAGATGCTATCCAGCAGGTATCGTCCAACACCGGGTATTACGAATATGGTCTCGATAATTACTGTGCCGGATAAGAGCAGCCCAAACTGCCAGCCGGAGACGGTAACCACGGGCAAGAGGGAGTTCTTGAGACAGTGGCGGAGAACTACCCACCGTTCAGCCAGGCCCTTGGCCCTGGCAGTCCTGACGTAGTCCTCTCGAATGACCTCCAGCATTGCAGACCTTGTGACCCTGGCGATGAAAGCCATGTTGAAGAATCCCAGGGCAACGGCGGGGAATATAAGCTGCTGAAGGTTCTTCTGCGGGTCCTCCCACAGGTCGGCGTACCCCAGAGGGGGCAAATAGTCGAACCAGAGGACGAGGAGGGTTATGAGAATAATGCCAGTCCAGAAGGTGGGGAAAGCTACTCCGGCATTGGCTATGATCCTGGCAACATAGTCAATAGGTTTATCCTGGTTAACGGCGGAAATCACTCCCATAGGCACGGCGATGATTATAGCCATGATCATAGCCAGGATTGTCAACTCCATAGTAATGGGGAACTTCTTTTTCAGGTCATCGGAGATTTGGGTGCTGCGTTGGAAGGATTTCCCAAAATCGAGTTGGAGCATATTCCACGACCATGTGTAGTATTGCTCGAAGATGGGTTTATCAGTCCCCAGCTTTGCACGTAGAATGGCAAGGTCCTCTTCGGTGTATGATGCGTCTCCCAAGTCCCCCGAAAGTATCTGAATCGCCGGGTCGCCGGGTATGAGGCGCATGATAAGGAATACTATAATCGAGACAATTATAATCGTGGGGACAAAGAGAAGAATTCTTTTCAATATGTAGGTGTACATAATATCCCCCGACTCGGGCAGATTCCCCGTCGGCTAAAGGTTAGTGAGTGCTTGTAACGGGATGATAGCAGAAATGGAATCACATTTCCTGCCGCTTGTCAACACTGCCCTAATGGGCTAAGAGGCGAGGGTGTATCCTCCCGAAGTGGCCGCCATCCTCATCCTGACCTTCTCCCGTCATGGGAGAAGGGACTCTGAAATACCCGCTTTGACTAGTTATTCGTGCCGACTTTGCAATCGTTTCCCAGGGGTAAGGGATCCCTTATCCCTATTGGCGCTTCCGTGGTCTTGCGTCCCCCTAAGCTCCATTATATTCCATTACTAAGACGACAGGCCCGGTGGTTGGGCGCTCTGTCGGGCCTGTCGTCCCTTTTCTAGCTATGGGGTATCCAGACTAACTGTCACTGCAAGTCGGGTCGCACCATATATGCTCCCACTTGTAGTTTTGAGTGTAGGCTGTGGGAGAGATGTTGAAGTTCTGGACTATGCTCGACAGGAACATGGGTCTTATGACGAAGTACATCCCTATGGTATAGGCCTCCTCCAGAAGGATGTCCGCCGCTTGCAAGGCCAGTACTCTCCGCTCATCCCGGTCGGAAATTCTCGTTTGCTGCTGGAAGAGGTCTTCGATTCGAGAGTCCTCCCACTTGGTGTAGTTACCTGGGCCGGAGACTCTGTACACACGTCCGAACATGTCCTCCGGGTCAATAACCAGGAGGCCGCTGCTCTGGGACAGCATCTTGAAGTCGCCGGTCCTACGGCGTGTGTCAAGTGTGGCGCCCTCTTGCACGTCCAGGGTGATGTCTATGTTCAAGAACCTTCTCAACTGGTCGGCAACCACCTGGCCCGCTTCCAGCGAGTCAAGCCCGCCGCCGGCCATAATCTCGGTCTGGAAACCGTCGGCGTAGCCTGCTGCCTCCATCAGCCTCTGGGCCTCGGCTATATCGTCGGGATGCTTTTCACCGTTCAACTCCCTGAAGCCGGGAACCTGGGCCACTTCGTCCTCAGTCAACGAGAACCAATAGTTGGGCGCGAAGGGATAGCCCAAAGTACCCTTGCCACGGGTCAGAATCTCAACTAAAGGCTGGCGATGAATCGCCAGTGACATTGCCCGCCTCACCCTACTGTCGGTGAAAGGCTCGACGTTGGGGTTGGGGTGCAGGTTAACGTGGCTGGCGGGGCCCGCCCAGAGCACCGTGCCTATGCCTTCGCTCTCGGCCTGGCTTCCAAGCTGAAGGGCTTCCTCCTTGGTCATGTGGGTAACCATGGTGGCGGACATCAGTATCTGCCCAGTCTTGTGGGCTGCCGTCACCGTACCCGCCGATCCCAGGAGGATGTACCTTATGCCGTCAAGGTAGGGAAGCCCCGGCTTCCAGTAGTTGCTGTTCCGCTCATACTCTATATCCACGTCCGGCTCATAGTTCTTCAATTTGAAGGGGCCTGAGCCAAGCTGGTTTTCTATGGTCGCAAGGTCGGCCCCACCCTCTAGGTAGTGCTTGGGACGCATCTGCATGAAGTCCAGGCCAAGGTAGGGGAAGAAGGCCGCCGCCTGGTACTGCATGTTCACCTTTACGGTCTTGTCATTTATCACCTCGGAGTTGTCGTAGTAAGGGCCTATAAGACCCACCCACGGCCTGGGTTCGTCCGGGTTAGTCATGTCGTCCAGGCTGTACTTTATGTCCGCGGCAGTAATGGGGGTGTCGTCGTGCCACCAGGCATCTTTCAGGTAGAAGGTGTAAGATAGCCCGTCTTCGCTCAATTCCCATGTATCCGCAATGTCCCCCCTTATATCCAGAGGGTCGGCGGTCTCGGGGTTGTAGTGGACAAGCTCGTTATACATCGGCGAGTTCATGTATGCGGGGTTCCATCCACTGAGATAGCCATCGAAACCCGCCCCGAAGGGACCGTAGGGAATCATCATGGTCAGAACGCCGCCCTGTTTCCCCGGAAGCTCGTCAACCCCCGGCGTCGGCGTGAGCTGAGGGGCCGCGGTGGCGATGGCGGCCTCACTCTCCGGCTCAATGGGCCGGGGAGTGGGGGTGGGCTGGGGTGTGTCGGTAGCAGCTTCCATCATAGCCGTGGGTTCCGGCATCGGGGTCGCGTCGTCGCCGCCACAGGCTGAGGCAATCGCCGCAAGCGCAATTAGCATGGGAATGAATAGCAAGGACCCAGGCTTGAGGAGCCTCTTGTACGACATGTCAGACCTCCTTACTATTT
>JAGWBG010000092.1:0-6287 GCA_021296015.1 Dehalococcoidia bacterium
GGTGAGGCCCGGCGTGCCTATATACCTGGCTGCCCTTGGCCCGAAGATGATAGAGTTGGCGGGAGAGACCGCCGACGGCGTGTTGTTGAACTGGGCATCGCCCGACTATCTCCGGCAGGCCAGGGATCACATCCGTCGTGGTGCGGAGAAGGCCGGTCGCAACCCCGAAGATATTGACGTGGCCTGCTACTTGAGGACGGCCGTGGTGGACGACCTGGAGCGGGTGAAGCCCGAGCTACGGGGGCAGATCGCCCGGTACTTCAGGATGCCCTACTACAGGGACTACTTCCGGCAGATGGGATTCGAGGAGGAAACCGCCGCCGTCTCCCAAGCCCTGGCCAGAAGCGACACCGCAACAGCCGCGGCCGCAATCAGCGACGAGATGCAAAGCGAACTGGGAATCTTCGGCACAGCCGAGGAATGCCGTCAGCGAATCGAGCACCTGCGCTCCCTGGGCCTGAGGCAACCGGTGATCGCTCCCTTCATGGTGGGCGACGACGCCAACGAGTCGTTCAGGGCCACAATAGGGGCCTTTTCGGGGTAGGGATGTTCCGTTCCCAGAGTCCTAGTTAGGCGTCCACGCCAGGGACCTGACTTCGGTGAACTCCCGGCGTAGCTTCACCCACCAGTCTCCCCCGTCGGCGCTGGCAAATAGCTCCCCATAGTGACTGCAGGACAATATCAGGTCTGGATTCACAGGGTGGGTGGCGAAG
This sequence comes from Dehalococcoidia bacterium, assembly GCA_021296015.1. Classification (GTDB taxonomy): domain Bacteria; phylum Chloroflexota; class Dehalococcoidia; order Lucifugimonadales; family JAGWBF01; genus JAGWBG01. Next base: position 714 of record JAGWBG010000092.1, read on the forward strand.
GCCCACATGGGCGTATTGGGCTCTACTGGCATCTCAATTCTTTCCCAGGTCTGGCCCATATCCCTGGAACGCTGAAGGTTCCCTGTGATACCCACCGGGGCGTCGCCAGCGGCTATAAAGATGACCTTGGGGTCGTCCTCCTTCACCGCAACGCTCCTGCAGTAAGGCATGTTGAAGTGCTTCCTCACGCCTAGCCCCTGCCAGCTTTCGCCCACGTCAGTGCTGGCAAATATTTCACCCGGTGTAATGGTCAGGACAGTCTTCGGCTCCGCCATGCTAATTGCTATGTCATGGATGTCCGGGTCATTCAGACCGCCCTTAATATGGGTCCAGGTGTCCCCGCCATCCAGACTCCGGCGCACACCATCCACCTCAACCCCAGCCCAGACAACGTTATGGTCTGAAGGGTCAACTACAAGCGCCGTCACCCGTGGGATGCGCACGTTGGGGCACTCATCGGCCAGCTCGACCGATAGCTGGTCCCAGTGCTGCCCGCCGTCACGAGAGCGGAATAGGGCAGATGGCTTGGTGCCCGCAAAGATGGTATCCGGGTCTACGGGGTCTATGGCTATTTTCCAGACCTGGAACTGGTCCAAGGGGGATTCCAGCCGCTCGAAGCTCTGCCCCCTGTCTGCACTACGGTAGATGCCATCATCGGCGCCTGCGAAAATGACATTCGGGTCTTCAGGATGAACGGTAACGCCAAATACCCGGCTATCCCCCCAGAGTCCTCCCGATCCGACTCTGCTCTAGTTCTCGCCTCCATCTGGGCTACGCCAGAGCCCTGTTCCAATGGTACCTACATAGATGGTGAAATTCTTTGCCATGACTACCCCCCCCATATTTTTTTATCTCTCTGCGAAGTCCGTGCCCTCAGTGGGGAGTTTTGTTATATGCTCTAAATCTCTAGGTCCTTCTACCGTTTCTCCGAGTTGGGCACGTACTCCTTGAGGGCCGGGATAACCTCTTTGCTCATCAGGTCAATGCAGCGCATGGCCGCCTCGTGGGACATGGGGCCCTCACGTCCCCATATAACCAGGTAAGCGGGGTCAACCAGGTCTATAATGTCCTTCAGTCTCCGGGTCACGGTGTCCGGGTTCCCGGTGATGACCTGGTAGGTGGCCTGGGACTCCTCGTAGCTAATACCAGATCCGCCCGCCACCCTGATTCCCTCCCTGGCAGTCTCGCGGCTGCTCTTGGAGGCAGCCCGGCTCTGGTATCCCGGCGGCGTCTGCCAATGGCGAGGCGTTACTCCGAAGGACGTGCCCAACTGCCAGTAAAACTTCTTCCCCTCCTCGTAGGCCCTCTCATCGCTGTCCGACACGTTCACTCGGACAGCGTACCCCCGGTTCTCGGAGGTGGGGGTATATCCGGCTTCCTCTGCGGTGCTGGCATAGAGGTTATATATCTCGCTGGCAAGCTCCAGGGGCGGGGCCAGGGCGATGTAAGGGTAGCGGTGCCGGGCTGCGTACATGACCGACTCCGGGCTGGCGACGCCGGGAATCCAGATGGGCGGGTGAGGCTTCTGGAGGGGCATCATCCAGGGGTTCACAACGCGAAACTGCTAATGCTTCCTCTCCGAGCCAAAGGGGCCTGGGGTGGTCCAGGCATTGATAATCAGGTCGTGGGCCTCCTCGAACCTCTCCCGGTTATGGACCGGGTTGACGTTGGTGGCGAAGGTCTCCTGACCGATGCCGCGGACGAACCCGCAGACCACGCGGCCCCCGGATATGATGTCTATCATTGCCACTTCTTCGGCCACCCGCAAGGGATTATCGTGAATAGGAAGGACGTTGCCCAAAAAGACAATCTTGCCCTTGGTCGTCGTCTTTGCCAGGACGGCACCGATTACGTTGACCGACGGCATCATGTTGAGGGGGTTGTTGTGGTGCTCGTTAATCATAACGCCGTCGAAGCCCGCCTCGGTGCAGTACTGGAACTCCTCGAAGTAGGTGTCATATAGCTCGTGGGCCCTCTTGGGGTCGAAGTTATCGTTGGGGAACATCAGGCTGGTGTAGCCGTAGCTCGCGGCTGCGTCCTGTGAATAGGACGTGTACCCCATCTCCGTGAAGAAGAATACTTCCTTGACCATGTAGGCCCTCCTTTTGCTTCGCTCAAGGCAGGCTCTTTACCACCGGACCAATTGTGAGACTTCAAGGCTGCGGTCCAGCCTCATAAACAGGGCATCCCTGAAGGCACATCACCGTTTTAGCAGAGGGTCACTGTAATGTCAAATAACCAGCAGCGTTGAGAAAGCCATGACATGAGCGGCGGCGGTGGCACGGGCCACTCATCCTATTGTACAATGAGGGGGCTACACGGCTAGCCTTAATCCTGAAGAATCCGAGTCAGGAGGGTCAGTGGATAGTGAAAAAAGACAACGTGCAATTCGGGATAGCCATACCCCAGACCTTCCCCTCGGGGAAGACCGACCTCTCTTTGCTCTCCGGTTTTATATCTAAGGCGGAGTCCCTGGGCTACCATAGCGCCTGGGTGCAGGAGCGAGCGATAGGCGGCGGTATATCCAATCTGGACCCCATACCTCTGCTGTCCTACGTCGCCGCTCTCAGCAGCCGTCTCAAACTTGGCACCTCGGTGATGCTGTCAGACCTCCGAAACCCCATCAATTTCGCCAAGAGTCTGGCCACCCTGGACCAGCTATCCGGGGGCAGGCTCATAGTCGGCCTGGGCATCGGTGGCAGCACGGATGTTTATGCCCCTTTCGGTATCTCTCCCAGAGGCCGGGCGAGGAGGTTTGAAGAGGGCATCCTGCTGATGAAGAAGTTGTGGTCCGAGGAAAATGTCACCTTCCACGGCCGGTTCTGGCAGACGGACGGTGCATCCATAAGCCCAAGACCCTTGCAAACTCCCCACCTGCCCTTGTGGTTTGGCGCCCATTCCCCGGCGGCTCTGAGGAGGGCCGTCCGGCTAGGGGACGGCTGGATGGGGGCAGGCTCGGCTACCACCAGGGCCTTCAAGGAGGAGATAAAGCTGGTCCGCCTGTTCCTGGTAGAAGAAGGCCGCGACCCGACTACCTTTGCGCTGGCAAAGCGAGTATACGTGGCGGTGGTCAGTGACAAAAAGGCGGCCTCCGAGAGGCTCCAAGAGTGGTTCGGCGAGCGCTATGGGCGCTCCGGCATGGCACTGGACGTATCGGTGTTCGGCAGCGAGGAGGAGTGTGTGGAAGGGTTGGGAGAGGTGGTATCTGAGGGAGTTGACCTCCTCATGCTGAACCCGGTATACGATGAGTTGGAGCAGGCGGAACGCCTGACCAGAGACATAATTCCCAAGCTCTAAACACGGCAGAAATCTAGGAGGGTAGATGCAGTCTCCCCTGAACCTCTATCTGGTATCCACCTCCGGCTCTGCCCGGGCAGGCATACTCACCACGGCCCACGGGGAAGTTCCGACGCCCGCCTTCATGCCTGTGGCGACCCAGGGCAGCGTCAAGGGCCTTACACCTGAGGAGGTAAAGTCCCTGAAGGCCAATATCATACTGGCAAACGCCTACCACCTGTACCTGCGGCCCGGTGTGGACATCGTGAGAGACCTGGGCGGCATTCATGCCTTCACAGGGTGGAGTGGCCCCATTCTCACCGATAGCGGCGGATTTCAGGGCTTCAGCATGGGCGCTCTGAGAAAGGTCAGGGACGACGGTATTCTCTTTCGATCCCACATAGATGGAAGCGAGCACCACTTCACCCCGGAGTCCGCCGTCTTTTACCAGGGTAGGCTGGGGGCCGATATTATCATGTGCCTTGACCAGTGTGTTGCTTACGGTGAGAGCCGGGAGTCGGTACTGCGAGCTATGGACAGGACCCACCGATGGGCGGCAAGGTGCAAAGAGGCCCACGATAACGGAAACTCTCCCGACTATCAGGCGCTCTTCGGCATTGTCCAGGGTGGTGTGTACCCGGACCTGCGGGCCGAGTCAACCGAATACATCACGTCCCTGGACTTCGACGGCTATGCTGTTGGTGGACTGGCGGTGGGGGAGTCGAAAGCCCAGATGTACGAAATAACCGGGCAGGTTGGGGGTCTCCTTCCCCAGGACAAACCCAGGTACATGATGGGCGTCGGCTCTCCCGAGGACCTGGTGGAGTGTGTGGCGCGCGGCATAGACATGTTCGACTGCGCCCTGCCCACAAGGGTAGCCAGAAACGGGGCACTCTTTACGGGCACGGGCCGGGTGGATATAACCCACCGCCGGTTCAAGGAGACTGCCGGGCCGCTGGAGGAGGACTGCAGTTGCTACACCTGCCGCAACTTCTCCGTGGCTTTCCTGCACCACATGTTCAAGGCAAAGGAACTGCTGGGGTTAAGGCTGGCTACCATTCACAATCTGAGGTTTGTCCTCCAACTGATGGAGGACATGAGGACGGCAATCTTGGACGGCAGATTCCAGAGTTTCAGGGACAGCTTCCTGAGCACCTACAAGCCGACCGACGAGTCCGCCCGGATGTCACAGAAGGAAGCCTGGATGGAGGCCAGAATGATTAGGGGAGGAAGTAGGGCCTAACCCCCTCCGGCCACGGCGGGGACAATGCTTATCTCATCCCCTATCTTGGTAGAGGTGCCCATTCCATCAAGGAATCGTACGTCTTCCCCGTTGAGGTAGATGTTCACGAAATAGCGTAGCGCGCCTTCCTCGTCCACCAACCGTTCCTTAAAGCCAGGGAACTCCGACTCCAGATTGTCTATAATCTCACCAAGATTGGAAGCCTCAATCTCCACTTTGGCCTGACCATTGGTGACGCGTCGTAATGGTGTGGGAATGCGAACCAGGATACCACTCATATCTACGTATTCTCCTTAATGATGAAGGGAAATTAGTCTTAGCCCTCAATAACGTCGCCGCTCACCGGGTCCACGCGCACTCCCAGAGAGCCGACCCACTGAACGCCCTTTTCTATCTCTCCGTCGGTGCCCTCCAACTCCAGCACGACCCAACCCATGTTCTCTCGCACGTCGGCGCGTCGGATATTGGTGACCAGCTCAAACTGGCGACCTAGCTGGTAGATTATGGGTTGAGTCACCAGGTCCGTTGGAAAGGTGAACTTAACCCGCTGCTTCCCCATGACTACACTACCTCCCATCCAGATTGACACCGCTCAAAGCCTGCTCAAATGAACTCATAGTGGGGACGACGGGTAGGGGATGGACCACGTCTTCCACCGCCTCCTGGGTCTTGAGGCCGTTCCCTGTTATATATGCCACAGTAAGCTCGTCCCGCTTTATAGCTCCTATACCGGCCAGGTATTTCAGACCGGACACCACAACGCCGCCCGCCGTCTCGGTAAAGATGCCTTCCGTCTCGGCCAGCAGCTTCATTCCCTCCACCACATCTTCCTCCGGCACTGCATAGGCGCTGCCACCTGATTCACGCAAGGTCCTCAAGGCATAGATGCCGTCGGCGGGATTGCCGATGGCCAGCGATTTGGCTATCGTGTCAGGCTTTATTGGCCTTATAACGTCGTCCTCGCTCTTGAAGCCGTCCACTATGGGAGAGCAGCCCTCTGCCTGGGTCAGGTGCATTCTGGTGTGTACAGGCCCGTCCACTAGCCCCAGGGAGGC
>JAGWBG010000092.1:6642-7049 GCA_021296015.1 Dehalococcoidia bacterium
CCAGGGTCTCAAAGCCGAACTCCAGGGCCTTGGTTGCGGCCACCGCCACCACCCTGTGTTTGATGGAGTAGGACGGGTTGACGCTATCGTTCTTGATGTAGAGGTTGTCCAGTCCCAGGAGCTTGCCCAGGTTCTTCGACTTTATCAGAGGGGTGAAGCCTGCATTTATGTCCACGGCGTTTTTGCCGTCTACGGGCAGGAGGTCCTGGTATCGCCACATGCTGAGAGGCCCACTGGCTATGCGCTCCCGGCTGATAACACGGGCAATCCCATCGTAATCGTAGACCACCTCAAGGGGGCCAAAACAGAAATCGCACACGTTGAGGGGTTCTACGGGGTATTCCCTGCCACACTCACGACATTGAAGACCTGTCAGAAAAGCCACTCTTTATACTCTCAGAAAATGG
>JAGWBG010000093.1 GCA_021296015.1 Dehalococcoidia bacterium
CGAGCTGGGCCACGTGTATGCCGTAACTTTTGTCCGCACCCCCCGGCACGATACGGTGCAGGAAGACCACGTCGCCACCCTCATCTGACACCGCCACAGTGTAGTTTCTTACCCGGGGCACGATGTTGGCTAGCTGGGTAAGCTCGTGGTAGTGGGTGGCGAAGAGGGTATTGCAGACCAGACGGGGGTTATTGTGTATATACTCCACAACGGACCGTGCTATGGAGAGTCCGTCGTAGGTGCTGGTGCCCCGGCCTATCTCGTCCAGAATGACCAGGGAGCGGGAGGTAGCCTGGTTCAGGATGGCGGCGGTCTCCACCATCTCTATCATAAATGTGGACTGACCCGTTGCCAGGTCGTCTTGAAGGCCCACACGGGTGAATATCCGGTCCACAAGTCCTATGGTAGCCGACTCCGCAGGTACGAAGCTGCCTATCTGGGCCATGAGAACAATGAGGGCAACCTGGCGAATGTAGGTGCTCTTGCCCGCCATGTTAGGCCCGGTGAGGACTACCATCTGGGCATCGCTGGTGGACAGGTAGGTGTCGTTGGGCACGAAAGTACCCGGTGGAATGACCCTCTCCACCACGGGATGCCTGCCGCCTTTTATCTCTATTCCGTCTCCGTCGGTCAGGTGGGGCCTCACGTAGCCGTAACCGGAGGACACCTGGGCAAGGGCCGAGAAGACATCTATCCGGGCAATCCCCTCAGCGAGGGAGCTGATAGCCTGTGCTCTCTCCGCTATCTGGCTGCACACGTGCCGGTAAAGGGCCTGCTCAAGCTCCTCAATGCGGTCTCTGGCGTTCAAAATGAGCGATTCGTACTCCTTGAGCTCCGGGGTGATAAAACGCTCTCCGCCCACCAGGGTCTGGCGGCGTATGTACTCAACGGGGACCTGGGAGAGATTCGGATTGCTCACCTCAATATAGTAGCCAAAGACCTTGTTGTAGCCCACCTTGAGGGTCCTTATGCCTGTACTTTCCCTCTCCTTCCGCTCTAGGCCGGCGATGTACTTCCTTGCGTCACCCGAGGCCAACCGAAGCTCGTCCAACTCCGGAGAGAACCCTTCTCTGATAACGTTGCCATCACCCGGACCGCCCTCCGGTTCCGGGGACATGGCGGCCTCTATGAGGGAAACCACGTCATCGCATGGACGTATCTTGTTGCGCAGCCATGATATTGGCTGAGCGTCATCTTCATCAAACAAGGCAGGAAGCCTGGATGCCGCCTCAAGGCTTGCCTTCAGGCCCAGCAATTCCCTTGGCAAGGCGACTCCCGTGCGTATGCGGTTCAGGACTCGTTCAAGGTCGGTAATACGAGAGAGGAGGTCCCGGGTATTCTCTCGCCTCATCAGGTTGCTATGGAAGAAGCTTACCGCGTCCTGGCGCCTGGTAAGCTCACCGATGTCCAGCAAGGGCTGTCCCAGCCACCGCCTGAGAAGGCGTCCGCCCATGGGGGTCCGGGTCAGGTCAATGGTAGAGAAGAGGGAGGGTCCGCCATTGCCCCACCTGCCGCCCTGGAAAAGCTCCAGGTTCCGCCTGGTCTGATAGTCAAGGGTCATAAATGAGCCGGTGGAGTAGGTGTTGAGGCTGTCAAGCTCCCTCAGAGAGCCGCGCTGGGTCTGGGCAAGGTACTCGACGATGGCTCCCGCCGCCCTGACTGCCAATGGAAGGTTTGCGCATCCAAAAGACTCCAGGGTAGCCACACCAAAGTGATTGAGAAGGGACTGCCGGGCGGTTTCGTGCTCAAAGGCGGATAGCGGGAGGGGAGTTGTGACGAGGCTATCCGCTCCATCGGGTGACGGCATACTGCCGTATGTCCCTTCATCCTGACCTTCCGGTGTCAGAAGCTCGGCCGGAGAGAGACGGTTCAACTCAAGGGCCAGCTCACCGGAAGGCATCTGAGTGGTGGCAAACTCTCCGGTAGTTATGTCCACGTATGAGAGTCCGGCCTCCTCTCCCTCCACCACTACCGCCACCAGATAGTTGTTGGACTTCTGGTCCAGAAGGGAAGGCTCCAGCACGGTCCCGGGAGTGACTACTCTGACCACGTCACGCTCCACCAACCCCTTGGACGTTGCCGGGTCGGTAAGCTGCTCACAGATGGCGACCTTGTGGCCCTTCTTTATCAGCCGCGCCAGGTATGACTCCAGGGAATGGGCGGGGACTCCTGCCAGGGGCACCTTGAGGTTTTTGCCCATGACCTTGGTCGTGAGGGTGATTTCCAGTTCCCGTGATGCCAGGTGGGCGTCCTCATCGAAGGTCTCGTAGAAGTCCCCCAGACGGAAGAGCAATATAGCGTCCGGATAACGTTGCTTAATCCTGAGATATTGGCGTCGGACGGGTGTCAACCTACCCCTCTCCTGAAACACCGGGACACCGGCGTTTACAGCCATTTTACATTAGCACGTCCCATTGGGGGAATGGGGAATAAACCCCAAAAGTTGAACAGAATTAAGTTGACTCTTGTCGCAGGGTTACTATATGGTATCATTTGAGCAGAGAAAACGGAGATGGGCGGGTGTGACATTCTAGTCAGGGGGCGATTCTGATATGGACTTGGCTTTTGTGTTGGTGCTACCCGGGTTACTGTGGGTCCAATCCTGGTACTTATTGGGCTTCTACTCCAACGCCAGGGCGCTTGGGATAACCGCTGCCGGTGTTGCCATTGTGCTCTTTGGCATTGTGCTTTTCCAGGACAAGCTGCCTACCGCAGTTATCACTCCCCAAGGGGCCTTGCTGCCTGTCACGACCTCTATCTCTATATTTGTTCTGCTGTGGGCGGTCTACTCCGCCCTGGTCGCAGGGGTATACCTGTGGGGTCTTGAAAGTCGCAGCCTCGGCTTTTATAGCCTCTTCCTCTGGGTATCCTCCGTCATATTCGCCGCCTATTTCTTCCTGGGAGGCGAGATACTTGACAGCGGCGAGGTCAATCACGTGAGTTGGCTTCTGGGTGTGGTAGCTATCCTTCTGGCCGTACTGTCTGCCATGCTATTCTTCTACCTGTCCTTGCGTCCCATCGGCCAGGGAGAGCCATCCTCCTCGGCAATGAGGACAGTAACGGGGTGGTTCTACATGGTCTTCTCGGCGATTGTGGGCATCCTTGGGGGTCTGCTCCTGCTGGGTCTCAACCCGGCGTTCTAGGCTGACGTTCCAAGAGCCAACCGGAAAGCGGGGGACCGGGGCCTTTCCAAAACTGTCTTAATATCGTCAGAATTGATGTAGGGGCGATTCGAGAATCGCCCCTATTTTATGTGCAATGATAGATGAGCACCCTTGGGACTCCGGTCTACTGCTTCCAGTACCTCTCCTCTTTGACATTGAATCCCAGTGGCTCAAGTTTGGCCCTGACGTCCTCTATCATGCCGGGATGACCGCAGGCATACACGAGAGTCCCAGTGGGAGATAGCCCAAACTTGTCCACGTACTCCTCAATTAGGGCATTGGCCCTTCCGGTGACACCTTCCCAGACCGCATTCTTCTCCTCCCTGGGGCGGCTTACCGTGGGCACGTAAACTATAGTGTCAGGATAGCTGCGAGCCATATCCTCGAGCTCTTCCCGGTAAGTGAACTCATCATGGTAGCTGGCCCCCTGAATCACGTAAAACTTGTGGCCTTGATTACCGAGACGAATGTAGTTGCGCAGCGTACTTACGAACGGGGCGATACCTGTAACGGTAGCTACCATGAGGTGATGGTGATACCCCTCGTCCATTGTGAATATACCCTTGGCGCGCGGCCTGATGCTCATGGAGTCGCCAACCTTTAGCTGCCACATCAAGGGCGTAAGGGCGCCGTCGGGCGGCGGCACAAGCTCGACGAAAATCTCCAGGTTAGGCTCGTGGGGAGCGGACGCGATGGAGTAAGCCCTCTCTATTGAGTCCAAGCCCAGTGTGCAATATTGCCCAGACTTGAAGCTAAATTTCATCTCCGGTTGTAGCTCTATAACCATCAGGTCATCTGTAACGTCTCTCCGGGCCACCAGTTTTGCCTTGGGCAGCTTGGATATTACGTCTCTCAGGCGCTGCTCGCGCTCCATCAGCTTGACATCTTGAGATTGCACTTATGTTCTCCTCCTGGTGTGTAGTGTCATCATCCCGCTCCTCGGCTGCCACTCTTATCAATCAGATGGAGATGGGGCGCGGATAATGGATTTGGAATGGGGTATAATACCCTCAACTCGAAGTGCCCCTGACTACCGCAGCCGGCATTATCACGAGACCGGGGACTTTTGACATTGGGTCCGGCTCTTCACTGGCTTCCAGTTCCACTGCCAGTTGGCCAAAGAGGCCCACGGACGAAACCACCCCTCTATGAGCGCCGTCGCTTATGGCGGCCTTCCCACGGAAACGCTGGAAGGGTGTTCGCACCTCTACGGGGTCTCCCTCGTTGACCCCCAAGTTCCCCGCATCCTCCGGACTCATCTCTATCAACTCATCCCTGTTGATGCGGTTCAGCCGGCCCTTAGTCACCTCAATCTCCCTCTGGGACTGCAAGAGTACTCTGCCGGGCACGTACAGCAGGGGGTAGCCCTCATGGGTCGGCTGCTCTACCGCCTGGAAATTGGGTGCTATCGGCCTGGCCTTTCCGTCGGGGAACCCCTTGGCGTATAGCACGGTAGTGCCACCATGCTCACCGTCCGGGCAGGGCCACTGAAGCCCGTTATGCTCCTTCTCGGAGTAGAGCAATTGAATCGGTAGAGGATTGGACGGGTCGGGCCGGGCTACAAGGATGGCCTCTGCCTCAAGTCTGTTGTGGGATATGCCCCCATACGAGGGGACCACTTCCGCAATCTCGTCCATCACAGCCGACGGGTCGGCGAAATCGAACCCGACGGCGTTCATCCTCCGGGCTATCTGGCAAATGGTCCACCATTCGGGTCTGGCCTCGCTGTTCTTCAACGTAATAACGGGCCGGATGCGCTGGACCCGGCGCTCCAGATTGGTGTAGGTGCCTTCCTTTTCGGTGAATGCAGACCGGGGCAGCACCACGTGGGCTCTCTGGGCGGCAGGGCTGAGGAAGTGGTCCTGGACAACGAGGAAGTCCAGACTCTCCAGGGCGGCCAGGAAGCCCCCATCCTGCCCATTGGGGTCGGCCCAGTCGGCAAGTCCACCGGGGTTGAAACTGGCGCTGTCCCCCACGATGAACATGGATTTGATTTCACCCTGGTTTATCGAGTCCAGTATCCCTCTCAGGTCCAGCCCACTCTCAATGGGAACCATCCCACCCCAGATGCTCTCTATGGCCTCTCGCTCCTGGCGGTTGCCCAGGTCTCGGTAGCCGGGCAACAGATCGGGCACGCAGCCCATGTCCCAGGCACCCTGCTCATTAGTCCCCTGACGCAGAGGGTAGATACCGGTAGAAGGCTTGCCCAGATTGCCAGTGAGTATGGCGAGGTCCGCCAGGGCTAACACACAATCATTCTGTAGCTCCGGGGGTACGTTGTCCAGGGCGTAGAGCAGAGCGGAGGTCCCCGAGCCGGCGTAGGTACGAGCGGCTTCCCTTATCAGGTCTGCGGGCACACCAGTCTCCTGGGATATGTCGTCCAGGTTGAGATCTCTCAGGACCTGGGTCAGGTAGTCGGTGTCCTGACAATGCTCATGGAGCCACTCTTCCTGTTCAAGGTCCTCGTCCACAATGGATTTCAGAAGCCCGCCAAGGAGTAGAAGCTCAGTGCCGGGCCGGGGTCTGAGCCAAATGTGGGCATAGCCGGTAAGTTCTACCTCTCTGGGGTCAATAACCACGAGCTTGGAGCCGGCCTTGACCGCCCGTTTGATTGGGACTGCCGCGACATTGTGCTCCTCGGTAATGTTGGTGTTGAAAGTGAGGATACACCGGGCCCCCTCCAACTCCCATATAGGGTTGGTTGTGGCGGCGTAGCCGAGGGTCTGCTCCAGCCCCCTGACCAGATCCGGGCGAGTGTTGGAGGTCTGGTCAACGTTATTGGTCACCATGATAGCCCTGGCAAACTTCTGGGCCAGATAGTGCTCCTCGTTGGTGCTGTTGGGAGACGTAAGAATAGCGAACCTGCTGCCCTTGTACGGGGGCAGTGTACTGGCAACGTAATCCAGCGCCTCATCCCAGGTAGCCTCTTCGAAGACGCCGTTCCTGCGTATCAGTGGCACGCGCAGCCGCTCCTTGCTGTTCACGAACTCCAGGCCAAACTTGCCTTTGAAGCAGGCCTGGCCCTGGTTGGAGGGCGAGTTAAGCTCCGGCACCACGCGTATCACCTTGCCGGCCCCGTTCACTTCCAGGTTAAGCTGGC
>JAGWBG010000094.1 GCA_021296015.1 Dehalococcoidia bacterium
GGGGACCGTGCCGGAGAACTTCCAGGGGAGACCCATCATTATGTAGGGCTTCCCTTCCTGGTCTTCCGCCGTTTGAAAGACATTTCTGTCATGGAGGTGCGGGTCGCTCAGCAAGTCCTGAGCGTTGTAGCTGGCAGTCGCCGGAACCCCGGCCTCCTGGAGTAGTGTCATGGACTCCTGGGCGTTCATCCCCTTGCTCCACTCCGCCAACATCCCGTCGAGGGCGTCCTGGTTCTTCCACCGGAGGTAACGGTCGGCAAACCTGGAGTCTGCCAGCCAGTCCTTCCTGCCAACCACCGCGCACAGGGCCTCCCACTCCTCCTGAGTCGCCACCGCTATACTTATCCAGCTTCCCGGCTCGGTACATGGGTAAACGTTGTGGGGTGCCATGATGGCGTCCCGGTTGCCCTGGCGCGCTTGGTCGTGACGGTTCACCATAGCGTCAAGCAGGGCCTCCCCCACGAAAGAAGACACAACCTCCCTGCTGGAGCAGTCTATCCACGTTCCAACGCCCGTCTTCCTGAGATGGTGGATGGCGCTCAGCAGGGCGAAACAGGCCGTCGTCCCCGAAATCAAGTCCGCCGAGAGACGAAGCTCTACGGGGGGGCCGTCCTCGTAGCCGCTCAGGTAGCTGGCACCTCCCAACGCGCCGAAGACGGCAGCGAGACCCTTCCCGTCCTTCTCGGGTCCGGAAGCGCCGTGGGAGGACATGGAGAGCATGATAAGGGCCGGGTTGACATTCTTTAGCTCGGAATACCCAAGACCCAAGCGGTCCATAACCCCCGTCTGGAAGTTCTCTGCTACCACGTCGCTAACGGCCACAAGTTTCTTTACAAGCTCAATCCCTTCCTTGTGTTTCAGGTCTATACACACACTGCGCCGGTTCACGTTCAGCTCGTTGAGGGTGTTCATGGTCTGGCCGGACTGGGATACCCGGGCCATGGGGCTGCCCGTGCCCCGGTAGTAAATCGGGCGGGTTGTGGTCTCGATTCGTATACATTCAGCCCCCATCAGCGCACAAAGGAGAGCACAATATGGCCCCACGCCAATCCAAGTGAACTCGATGATTCGCACGCCACTGAGTGGTAAGTCAGACACGCTGTGCCTCCATCAGTCTACCTCACACTATCTCGGCCTGTGCCAGCCTGGCAAGCTCCCTGCGCTCCAGGCCTATACGGTCACAGTAGATTTTCAGGTTATGTTCACCCAAGGTGGGAGCGCGCTGCTCAGGTATGCCGGATGAGGACGAGAACTTGTAGGGAAGGGACGGGATACGGGTTACTCCGGCGGCGTTTGAACCGCGTACTTTTGCAAAGAACCCACGCTCTCTCTCGTGCTTGGACAGCACCACGTCCGTGGGAGTAGAGAACATCCCCACCGGCACCCCGTGACGCCTGCCCAAGCGGTAGATGTGGGCGCGGGTATATTTGCGGGTCCAACTCTCTAATCCAGGGTTGATTTCCGCTCCATGCAGGCGGCGCGTGGCCCGCAACTGGTATTCTTCTTTCATGGCCCACGGGGGGCTTCCCATCATCCGGACCAGGCTATTCCAGTGGACATCTTCGTGGGCCAGTATCTCTACGTAGCCGTCCTTGCAGGGGAAACAACCGCCGTAGGGGAAGTCCTGGGTGTCGGCGGTCTCCAGAAAGCCGTAGTTAGCGTACATGCCCACCATGTTTCGCTCAAGGGTCAGATGGGCCTCCTGCTTCGACACATCTATGTGCTGTCCATGGCCGCCCGCGTTGCGGACAAGGATGGCGAACATCACAGCCGTGGCCGCCGTAATCCCGCAGTAGTAGTCGCCCACATGACCGCCGATTTTCAGCGGGGGACGGTCGGGATACATCCGCCGGGACAGGCCCGTAGGTGTAATCCACCCGCTGCCGCCGGCGTGGGTCGTGTTCAGATTATAGGCTTTCCACCGGCTATGACGGCCATTCTGGCCAAAGGGTGTGATAGATGCCATGACAAGCCGGGAATTCAGGTTCGCCAACTCGTCATAACCCACGCCCAGGCCCTCCAACACGCCCGGCTCCAGGTCCTCTATCAGGACATCCGACTCTGAGACCAGCGCCTTCAGGAGGTCACGTCCCGTTGCCGTAGTTATGTCGAGTGTTATGCTGGCTTTATTGGCGTTAAGGTATTGGAACAGGAGGCTTCTGTCGGGGCCGGGTATGTCCTCAGCAAAGGGTTCACTGTGCCGGGAGGGGTCGCCACGAAAAGGAGGCTCAATTTTGATGACCTCGGCACCGGAGAAAGCCAGCATTCTCCCACAGAAGGGACCGGAGACCATGGAGGCAAGCTCCAGCACCCTGATGTCTGAAAGTAGGGGCACCCCCACGGCTTCTGCGGCCTCCTCACTAGATATGAAAGCTCCCCGGTGCGGCACTGGCGGCCATTATAAAACTCGCCCATATCAAGGTCAATACAGTACCTTCTGCTCCGTCAGGTAGCGACTGTCCTCGGCGGAGAGGCCGAGAAGCTCTCCGAAGACGTAGTCGTTGTGCTCTCCCATGATGGGTGCATGACGTCTGATGCGGCCCGGAGTGCCGCTGAGCTTGTAGGGGATGCCATAGAGAGGCTCCGTGCCCAGCACCGGATGTTCCACGTCCACGTAAGCGGCACGGGCCTGCAAGTGGGGATTGAAGTACCGCCCCTCCTGGTTCAAACAGGGCATCGCCGCTACCCCCGCACGCTGGAGGGTCTCCATGACCTCGTAGGCATCCATCCCAGAGGTCCACTGGGCGACGTGGTGGTCAAGCTCCCTGCGGTGGAGCGCCCTCTGATACCCGTCTGAGAAACGTTCCTCCCACGCCCAGGAGGGACTGTCCAGGGCGGAGCGAAAAGCCTCCCACTCTTCCTGGGTACTCACCGCTATGGATACCCACATGTCATCCCCCTGGCACGGATAGATGCCGTGGGGTGCCATAAAGGCATGGCGGTTGCCCTGGGGTGCTGCAATGCGACCGTTCATCACATAGTCCATAGTGGCCACACCCATCATCGTCCCTACGGCTTCCCACATGGAAAGGTCTATGTACTGGCCCTCTCCGGTGCGCAGGCGATGATGGAAGGCTGCCAGGGCTGCAATCACACCGTACTGGCTGCTGCTGGGGTCTCCCTGGACGTGGTTGAAGCCACAGAACTCGTCACCGTCGGGGTCTGCGCCAATGCTGTCCAGCCCAACCAGAGCGCCAGCAGCGTTCCCGTATCCCCGCAACTCGTTACGAGGCCCGTACTGGCCGGCCAGGGGGCAGGAGACCATGATAACCTGGGGGTTCACCCGGCGAAGATTCTGGTAGTCCAGCCCGGCGGCTGCCAAAGCGTGAGGACTCATGTTCTCCACCACAATATCGCTGATGCTCGCCAGTTGCTCCACGACCCTCCGGCCCTCGGCATGGCTTATGTCAACGGTTACGCACATCTTGCCACGGTTGACGTTGTGATAAAGGGGGTTCTGCTCCGGGTCGGGGGTATCGCCGATTATGGGCCGCCCCTGTCGTGCGGGGTCGAGCCTTCGGCGGGACTCCACCTTGATGACCTCTGCGCCCATGTCGGCCAGGACGTGGCCCAGCACTGCTCCCGCCCACACCCAACCGAAGTCCAGCACCCGAATCCGCTCGAATGGCAAAGGTTGCATGTTCTATCTCCCGCCTATATCACAGCCGATTGGCGTAGCTTGACCAGTTGCCGGCTATCGTATCCCAGCAGCCCGCAGTATACGTCCGCGTTGTGCTCGCCGAGGAGCGGCGCAGGACGGCGGACCTCCCAAGGGGTCTCGGAGAACTGGTAGGGCTTTCCGGGGTATTTCATCATCCCTGCTCGTTGGTGCTCCATCTCGACGAAGAACTCCCGCGCTGCCAGGTGGGGGTCGTTAACGAAGTCGGCAATGGTATTCACAGGGGTGAATGGGACTCCGTACTCATAGAATAGCTGAGACAGCTCACCCTTGGTCCGCTCCTTGAGCCACGCCCCGATGTAGCCGTCCAGTTCATCCGCGTATAGCTCGTGCATCTTGAGGCGGTCCTGAAAGCGAGCGTCACGTCCCCATTCCGGGTCTCCCATCATCTCCAGGATACGGTTCCACTCCCTCTTGGTCATAGCCTGCATCCGAATTTCCCCGTCCTTGCAGGGGAGGATGGTGTTGGGATAGGGACCTCCACGAACACGACGGCCATGTCGTATGGTGGTACGAAGCCCAAAGAGCCATTGCACTATACCCACTCCCGCGTGGAACGTAGCCCAGGAATCGGCCTCGGCCAGGTCAATATGCTGGCCGGTCCCGCCGAGGTCCCGGGTCACCAGGGCAATCATCACCGCCATCGCCCCGGTGACGGCCACCTGATAGTGGCCAAGCATCTGCGGGGGATTCAACGGCGAGCGCTCAGGCAGTCCCAGGTGCATGACCACGCCGCCCAGAGAGGCGGCGTTAATCTCGTAGCCCTTGTAGTCACGATACGGACCTGTGCCACCGTATGGGGACAGGGAGAGCATGATAAGGTCAGGGTTGGTCTCCTGCAGGTCCGGGTAGCACAGTCCCATCTCCCCGGCTACGGGTGGGGCATAGTTTTGCACCAGAATGTCGGCGGAGCTTACCAGCCCCTTCAGGATGCCCTTGCCGCCGTCCGAGCATGGGTCGAGGGTGATGCCCAGCTTGTTCATGTTCAGGTAGAGGAAAAGTCCACTATTTTCAGGGTCGGGTTCATCCCCAGGAAACGGACCGTAGTGGCGGGAGGCATCACCAAAGCCGGGCCGCTCCACCTTTATGACCTCTGCGCCCAAGTCGGCCAGGAGCTTGGTCGCATAAGCGGCAGAGACCATATCCCCAAGCTCAATTACTCTCAGACCATTTAACGCTTGTAGAGACATCTTCAGAGTTCGAGTTTGGCGAGTTTGGAAGGTAGTGTTACAGGCCCGTGCTCCCTGGAGGGCAGCAAGACCGTCACATAGCCCAGGGCCGTCATCCGGTCCCGCTGGTCCTCGGCCCACACGTCCATCTCCACAACATGCTCACCGTCCTGCACCCGTTTCCCGCTAACCCTCCCCTTGACCCGCACAGTATCGCCGTGGTAGCCGAATAGCCGTATCTGGCAGTCCAGGGTATGCAGCCACCCTTCATCACCCATCCAGTTGGTAATTCCGTGAGCGAGCCAGGCGATGCGTTGAGCACCATAATCGTAGGCCATAGGGTTGCCCGTCTTCTGGGCAAAGTCATCATCCCAGTGGACGGCCTCAATCAGGTCGGGAATACCAGAAGAGTTGGGTATGTATGCCCGGGGATGTTTCTCCCTCCACTGGTAAGCTAAACGGTGGGCGCCATGGAACTGCATGGCAATGCCATACCCCATGTTCCAGTTCATTATGTCAGTCGCCGTAAGGGGACCTTTGACCACCGGAACAATCTCATCACCTACGGCAACCTCCTCCCAGTATCTTGGAGTAGCACCCCGCCTCTCCTCCCGCCGGTACTCGGCGTCTACACGCCGGATGTCCTCGGGAGAGTATGTCTGGCGGGCGATGTCGGCGTATTTCTTCCGCTCTCCCCACCTCTGTTGACGGCCTCCCCGTATGGTCTTCTGGTCCGACACGACAACCTTGTCGCCGTGCTGGTTCCAGTATTCCGTCCGAATGACTTCGATGACAATACGCCCGGCGAACTCGCTGCGCTTTTCAATGTAATCGGACCTGAAGCGCCGGGCTGTCAGCCTGTCGCCGGAGTATATGGGCTGCAAGAAGTGAATAGCATCACCCGAATACCAGCTATGGATGCCGCTGAGGGGGTCCCTGGCCCTCTCGCGCTCCTCTTGGGTACGCTCCTTCCGGGGGCTTATACCCATCGTGCGGTAGAACACGGGTGGGGCCATGATTTTGCCCCAGCGAGTCTTAACTGCATACTCGGCGTCGCAATAGATGGGGTTGTCATCCCCCATGCCGTGAGCGAAGTGCCGGATGCCGTCTGCTGACGCTTCTTCATTATAGGGGGCGTGGACCGGCAGTTCCGCCCCGATTCGGCTGCGGGCCAGCGCCAGCAACTCGTCGGTGATTACTCGCTCTTCCCGGTGCTCAGATACTTCCTCGTTAGCGGGCCGTTGGGCCATTAGGGAGACCTCCTGTGTCTCGCTACTCAAACGGGATTATAGCTGCTCTCCCCGGCCGGTTCAACTCTCCCGTGAGAGGTTGACAGTTATCGGAATAGGGGGTACGCTACACGGCATGTAGTAGACATTATCCAGTTAGCTATCA
>JAGWBG010000095.1 GCA_021296015.1 Dehalococcoidia bacterium
TCATAGGCCACATGGACACTGGTCTTGTGGAGCGGCTGCCGGAAAGGGTAATAGAGCAGATTACCACAGTCTATGCTGATTCCCTGTTCGATTACCCGCCTCCTCCCCATCCCGACGCCGTGAGTGTTCTGAATAGCGTGAGGGAGAAAGGATACCGGATAGCCCTCATATCCAACACGGGAATGACCCCAGGAGTCACCTTTCGGGCCTACATGGAGCAGTTGGGGATGTTGAAGTATTTCGACGTGCTGATCTTTTCCGACGAGGTAAGGCTTGCAAAGCCCTCCAGGGAGATATTCCTTCAGACCATCGCCCAACTCGGTGTTCCCACGGAAGAGGTGGTACACGTGGGAGACCATCTGCTGATCGACGTGTTGGGGGCCAGACTGGTGGGACTGAAGACCATCTGGATTGAGACCCATGACGAGCGACGGACCAAAGTTGACGTACAGCCCGACGTAACCGTTGCCTCCCTGGGACAGGTTGACGTAGCCATTGAGAGCCTGGCCCTCGCATCCCACTAGATGCTACCGAATCTCTCCCTGCATTGACATCCGTCCAACCCGTCAGTTACGCTGGAATCATCATAAATACGGTTCAGCCAGCCGGAAGGAGACTGAAATGGCCGCTTCCAAGGGTGCCTTTGCCTGCCCCAAGTGCCAGCATACGGAGTATGAGACCAACGAGATTCGCACCACCGGAAAATACTCCAGGTTCTTTGACATACAGAACAAGAAGTTTATGGCCGTATCCTGCGCCAACTGCGGCTTCACCGAGATATACAAGGGGGATAGCTCCACACTGGGCAACGTTTTCGACTTCTTCACCGGCTAGACAGTAGAATTTAGAAAGTCGCCCGGCCAGACACCGGGCGACTCTATTTTTGCAAATATGCCAGGGAGTGATAGCTAGGGCTGCCCGATGGTTTCCCACAGCTTGTGCTGCTCGATAAGCCCGGAAATCTGCTCCCAGGTCTCGTCCTCAATATAGACTCCATCGCGCCGGCGCTGCTGCTCGTTGCGCCACTCTATCTCCCCCGGGTACAGCACTTCAGTGAACCCCTTGGCGGGCGGAGTGTCCTTAATGAACCTGGCAAACTCACCCATCTCCTGTTTGAACTCTGCCAGCGGACGAAAGGCCTCGACATTGAACACCGCGATGAAGCACCCGTCATTGTGGCGGGCAAGGGGGTCTATTCCGAATCCCAGGCCCGTGAGGATTCCTGAGAACATCTCCACCATGAACGAGAGGCCGAAGCCTTTGTGCCCCTGGTCTGCACCCACCGGCAGAATGGCCCCGCCTTCGTAGTAATCGTTGGGGTCGGTAGTGGGGTTGCCATCCTTGTCAATCACCCAGCTGCTGGGGATGGCTTCCCGGCGGTTCCTTGCCAGGCTCACCTTGCCGGCAGCCACGGCGCTGGTGGCCATGTCGAGGAGCACAACCCCATCGGTGTCACTGGGGACTCCTATACATATAGGGTTGGTTCCCAGACGACGCTCCCTT
Source organism: Dehalococcoidia bacterium (assembly GCA_021296015.1). GTDB lineage: Bacteria > Chloroflexota > Dehalococcoidia > Lucifugimonadales > JAGWBF01 > JAGWBG01. The sequence continues at coordinate 1,504 of JAGWBG010000095.1, forward strand.
CCTCCGAAGGGGGCAACGGCCTTGGGGCCGGCGCCCGAGTCTGCCGTGATAATGCCAATCATGCCTTCCTCTACGGCCATGGTAGGATAGTCTCCGAGACGGCCAATGTGGCTTTGCTGGAAAATGGTCATGGCAGCCACGTTATTGGTCCTGGCCTTTTCGATTGCCATGCGCATGACCCTTTCGGTTACCACGAAACCGAATCCCCAGTGGCCGTCTACGCGTGCTGTGGTGGGAGACTCTTTCACCACCTCAAAGGGTGCTCCGGGTACTATGTGTCCCCGGTGGATGCGCTCCACGTATTCGGGTATGTGGATGACTCCGTGGGAATCGTGGCCCACCAGATTGGCCTTCACCTGGTGGGTCGCCACAACCTGGGCCTCCTCGTCGGAGACTCCCTCCGCCCGGTAGATATGGTAGGTTACCCTGTGAAGGTACTCATGGGGGAACACTGGCATATCTCGTTACCTCCTTGTTAAGAACTGGGCCGGAAAATGGTGACTGGGATTAGAAGAAACGCCCTGTGGGTTTAACCCCCAAAGTCTATAGTCTTGCCGGGGATTTGTCCACCGCAACCCCCTGCCTCCCGGCGTTCTTCCCTTTGACGCTGGAATGTCTGGCTGCTAAGATGTGTGCATCTAGTCCATTGCAGTACTATCATAATGGATAGCACTATCCCGGTAATAGGTGTCCTTGTACTGAGCGCTAAGCCCGGAGACCTATCCGAAGTACAGGATGAAAGAGTATATGCGTCTGATACTGGTAAGGCATGGAGAGACTCCCTGGAACAAGGAAGGCAGGTTCCAGGGGCAGAGCCAGATAGGTCTGAGCGAGTACGGGATTATGCAGGCCAGACTGATACCCAAAGCTCTCCTTCCGATGAAGCCTGAAGCCATCTATACCAGCCCCTTGACCAGGACACTTATGACGGCCCAGGAAATCTCCAAGGGGCTATCCGTTCCCGTGGTGCCCTTGGAAGGCATCAAAGAGGCCGACTTGGGGAAGCTCGAGGGAATAACCGGGCATCAGATGCGGACCCAGTATGCCGACATCTACAACGCCTGGAGGGAAGACCCCTCGGACGTCGTCTTCCCCGGTGGAGAGTCAATAAGGCAGCTCCAGGACAGGGCATGGAGCGCCATTGAAGACATCGAAAAGACCCATCGTGACGGGGTAGTTGTCGCAGTATCCCACAACTTCGCCATCCGTGCCATACTCTGCAAGTTCATCGCCCTCCCTCTCTCCAGATTCCACATGTTGAGGGTTGACCTGGCGTCCGTGAGCGTTCTACAGTCCAACCCCAGGTCTCGTCAGGTGATTACCATCAATGACAGGTGCCATCTATCCCACGATGCCCCGGACGGGGACTAAACTCTTGCTCGGAGCAGGTCGTTGGAACCGGTGGAAGCGAGGGTAAAGGCGTCCCTGGAACGTGCTGGGTACGTCGGCGGCGATAACCTCTTGGTGGTAGCCCTATCGGGTGGTCCGGACTCCATGGCCCTGCTCCATTCTCTGCTCAATCTGAGGGACAGTGCAGGACTGCGGCTCCACGTAGCTCACCTGAACCATAATTTCAGAGAAGAAGCGGAGGAGGACGCTCGTTTTGCTTCCGCAGTGTCCGACCAACTGGGCCTTCCTGCGACGATAGGGAAGGCCGACCCGGTGGCATACCAGAGAAAAATGGGGATTTCGTCCTTCGAGGAGGCGGCACGGGAAGTACGGTATGCTTTCCTTACGGAAGTGGCGGAACGGAACGGAGCCGTGGCTCTGGCCCTGGGTCATACCGCCGACGATTTGGCGGAAACGGTGCTCATGCACGTCATTCGAGGGAGCGGTATTCACGGGCTGCGGGGCATGGAAGAGGTCTCCACGTGGCGCAGTCGGGAGGGAGACCGGGAGGCGGTCCTGATAAGGCCCCTTCTCGACGTTATGAAAAGCGAGACGGCAGCCTACTGCCGGCAGCGTGGGATTGCCTTCCGGGAGGACCCCGGAAACCGACTCCTGCGCTTCACACGCAACCGGGTGCGCCACGAGCTTCTGCCCGCCCTGGAGAGCTACAATCCCAGGATAAAGGATGCTCTGGTGCGCCTGGCCCACTCCTCGGCCATGAACGTGGACTATCTGGAGGGGGAGGTTGCCAAGGTCTGGCCCACCCTGACGGAGCAGAAAGACCATTCGATTGTCCTGGACTCCGGCATCCTGGCTGCTCTCCATCCGCTTTTGAGGCGCATGACATTGCGAAGGGCCTATCAACAGCTTGCAGGGGACACTCGCAGGCTGGAGGAGGGTCACCTCAAGGCCATGGAGGACTTCGCTGCCGGGCCGCCCGGAAAGTACATGGACCTGCCCAGGGGCCTGCGCCTCCAAACCGGCTATGGCCGGCTGATACTTGGCCGAGGGGCGGAGACCCCCAATCCCTTCCCGCCATTGGCAGAAGAGTACCAACTCTCCCTGCCTGGGTCTGAGGATGAAGAAGTCACCGAGATTCCCGGATGGCGGATTACTGCCCGACTTGTAGCGTCGCCGGATGTCCGGATAAATGACCCGTTGGTAGCCAGCCTGAGCCTGGACGCGATAGGAGACAGCTTGCTGATACGCACCCGGAGGCCGGGTGACCGTTTCCAGCCTTTGGGCATGGACCGTGAAAAGAAGCTACAGGACTTCTATGTAAACGAGAAGATACCCAGGGAATGGCGCGACAGGGTCCCTCTGGTAGTATCTGAACGGGGCATCGCCTGGGTGGTGGGCCACCGTATAGCCCACTGGGCCAGGGTGAAGGATGGGGCTGGAGGGCCTGATTGCATGGCGTTGCGAATCAGGTTTGAGGAAGTTCGTCAATAGACGTGCAAGAGAAGTGAATCTTGTGGATATAGTGGGGCATCTATCATATATAGGGAGGAGAACGAGCTAAATGGATGCGCTCCGGCGAGCAGAAAATATGTTAATACTCTTGTAACAATATCGTCACTCTTTTGCATACATTTGGCCGTACTATTTAGTATATGAACACGATAAAAAGCATACACTTCTATATGGTAGCCGTAGCCTTACTGCTAGTCCTTGCTTTGGTCGTAGCTGCGTGTAGCGGGTCGCCGGAGGGACCGACCCCGACGGGAACCATCCCCCCCGCCTCAACCTCCGTTCCCGAGTCAGAAGAAGAGACTCCGAAAGAGACAACACCGGAGAGCGAGACGGCCATACCTACCGCCGAGGCGGAGGAGGCGACGCCCGCTCCTACCCCTGAACCACAAGTAGGAATAGGGCATCCGGCGCCGGAGTTGGCGGGTATACATGACTGGCTCAACTCCCAACCCCTGAAAATAAGCGACCTTAAGGGGAAGGTAGTCCTGCTGGATTTCTGGACCTACACCTGCGTCAACTGTATCCGCACGTTCCCGTATCTCAGGGAATGGCACGCGAAATACGCCGATCACGGGCTGGTTATCCTGGGGGTCCACACCCCCGAATTCGAGTTCGAGAAAAAGCTGGAAAACGTGGATGAGGCCACCAAGGAGCACGATATAGGTTGGCCGGTGGCCCTGGACAACGACTACATTACCTGGAGGGCCTTTGAGAACCGCTTCTGGCCTGCCAAGTACCTCATAGACAAGGACGGCATCCTCCGGTACACCCACTTTGGCGAAGGCGCCTACGCCGAGACCGAGGCAAAAATCCGTTCTTTCCTCCGGCAGACTGGGGTGGACCTATCGGTGGTGGACAACACCCCCCAGGAAGACCAGGCCTATGATTCGTCCTTCCCCCAGGACCGCTCGGCCCGCGTTACACGGGAGCTATACGCCGGGTATCTGCGCGGGTACAACGATGCCCTGTACGGCCTGGGAGGGTTTGTGTGGAACCGGGAGTACTACGAGGGCCAGAACAAGGTTGTTGACTACGTTGACCCGGAGGACCACTTTGGAGACCGCATCTTTCTCCAGGGGCCCTGGCATAACGGCCCGGAGAGCCTCAAACATGCCCGGGAGACGACCAATTATGAGGACTACATCTTCTTGAGGTTATCCGCCAAAAGCGTCAACGCCGTCATCAAACCCGAAGGAGAAGGCGCAGAACCCTTCAAGGTGCTGGTCACTCTGGATGACGAATATCTGACGGACTCCAACAAGGGAGAGGACGTGGTCATAGAGGAGGACGGCAGGAGCTTCCTGTATATTGACGAGCCAAGGTTGTATTCCATAATACAGGCCCCGGAATACGGGACCTACGACCTGAAGCTAAGCTCCAACTCTCCTCATTTCGCCCTGTATGCCTTCACTTTTGGCGTATATGAGTCCGGGATTTGAGGTTTGATATGATTCCCTTGCTAAGCGCCTACGCGAAATTCAAGACTCTTCTGGCGGTCGCGGTCGCTATGATGACCCTGATGTCCGTCGTCGCGTGTTCGACTAGCTCGGAGCAGGACGTGGGACCCACACCGGAGAGTCCCACGTCCACTCCAATACCGGCCCCGACCCAAACGACGGAGACCCCCACTGCCGCTCCGGTCTCGACACCGGCCACAACACACCTTCTGCCCGGTGAGATACCTCTGATAAAAGGCCCCATGTCGCCGGACGGCCTGCAAGCCATATTCGGAACCCCCGACCTGGGAGTCGGGGAAAGCCGGGTGGGATTTGTGTTGACTACCACCGATGATCTGGTACGGGCGTCGTCAGCCACCGTCTCATCCTACTTCCACACTACCGATGGCTCCGACAGGGTCCCCAAAGA
>JAGWBG010000096.1 GCA_021296015.1 Dehalococcoidia bacterium
CTCTCCACTTCCGGTGACAGAGGCGGGGGCGGTTCTTCCTGTGACTGCTGGGATGCGTCGTATTGGTCCTCCAACTGCTTGAGGACCCCCTTGAGTTCCGGGTTGCGCTCCACGGCAGATGTAAGCTCCTGATACTGCCTTCTGGCCCGCTCATTATCAACCAGGTGCGACGGAAGATTGTATATCGAGCATAGCAGGTCCATCAACCGTGCCGCGCCCGCATAATCTTCCTCAAGCTGGACATACTGGGGAAGATGCACAATAAAGGTCATGTGCTCAATCCCCAGCTTCAGGGACTCCTGAGTAATCAAAGAGGTTACGCTAGTGGGACCCTGATAGTTGCTTTCCTGCACATGGACCCTCCTCGCTTCCTCCGATGCCTGTTGACCGCCGGTGGCACCGGAGACCAGCAAGGGCCTGGTATGGGGCACGATGTCGTACATCCCACCTATGAGGCAATACCGCTTTACCCCGAAGGTCTTGAGAATCTCTATAATAGAATCAACGTAGTCTTCCCCGAAGGCGTGGGGCTCCCGCAGGTTGAAGAACAGGAAATCGGGGCTTTCTTCCCTCTGGGCATAGCTAATCGTGCTGTTGGGTATGGTCATCTCTCGCCGGCCTGACACCATGCGGGACCGGGGACGATACCGGGTGAAGTCGAGGAACTGCCCTGGCCTGACCAACTCGCCCAGCCCCTGGGACCCGAAGTGGCGCTCCAACTGGGACAACACCTGGGTGCCTACCCTACCCACGTTGATCCATGGGCGCAGGATGGCGAGAACATGGGGTTCCTGTAACTCCGGCAAAGGTTCTTGTAGCTCAAACGCGCCTATTTTCATTAGCTTATCTTGACAGGAAGGCGGACTTTTTGCAAGTCCTAATGATTCGCAAAACCAGCGTTTGCAGGCAGTGTTGACTGGAGTCTGGCGCACATCTATAATGCCCCTAGCCGGTGATATGGAGACACATTCTGGAATCGGGGGTAGATTATGAAAGCGGCGCTGTTGGCGGGTCCCAAGCGGTTCGAGTTCGTGGATGTAGAGACGCCTACCCCCAAGGACGGGGAGTGTCTCATCAAGATGGAGCGAATGTCCATCTGCGGCAGCGATATTAGACATGGCTATGGGCCTATCTACCCTGAGGAGGAGTACCCTCTGGCCGTAGGCAAACCTTGCCATGAGTGCGCCGGGGTGGAGGTGGAAAGCCGGACCGACACCTTCCGGGAAGGTCAGAGGGTCATAGTCCTGCCCTCCAACGACATGGGTGGGTTGGTTGAGTACATTACTTCCAATCCGGGCCGGATGATTGCCCTGCCCGACCACGGAGACCTGACCGATTGGATTATGTGCCAGCCTTCGGGCACGGCCCTCTTCACCTGCAAGAAATTGGGCAGCGTATTGGGGAAGAGTGTTCTCATTGTTGGTCAAGGGGCCATCGGCCTTTCCTTCACGATGCTCACCTCGTTGCTGGGAGCGCGCCAGGTAATCACGGTGGACATGCTGGACTATCGACTGGAGTACTCCAGGGAGTTTGGGGCTACCCATACCGTCAATCCCGACCAGCAGGACGTGAGGGAGGCAGTGCAAGAGATTACCCAGGGAGAATGGCCCGACATAACTGTGGAGGCGGCGGGCTATCCCGATACCCTGGACATGTCCTTCCGGCTGGTGAGGCCCGACGGCGTAGTAGTGGTATTCGGGATGCAGGGCGGCGAGATAATTCCGGTGGACAGCAGTATATGGAGAATTCAGACCATGGTACAACGACCCCATAACCCAAATCAAGGAAATCGTGGCCCTACGGGACCGGGGTTGGATTGACCCTGCCCGGATGGTGACTCACCGTTTGGGCTTCAACGCCGAAGACGTCAACAAGGCTTACGAAATGTACGAGCAGCGCCAGGACAATATTATCAAAGTGGTGATGAGCGTGTAGGGGCCTTGAGGCCCTGGTGCTTCGTCGCCTTTCTGAAGAGCATCGCCGCTGGGCGCAAGAGCTTCGGCGTATACAAGCTCGCTAACTCCTGCTCCACGTCATCTATGTGGAACCTTGCCGATTCTCCCGCGCTCTCCTGGGACTTTCTGTAAAGCTCAAGGGCCTCCTGGTACAGCCTTCCCGATTCCTCTACTCTCCCGGTCTCCCGGAGAAGACCCGCCTCGTTTTTCCGTGTATGTGCGGCAGTGCGGTGGTCCCCTTCCTCCATCGCCAACTCGTAGGCCTTCTCGAAGAAAGCGAGGCTGGTCTCAGGGTATCTGTCCAATTGCAGGAGGATGGCCCTTATATCCCATACCGAAGGCTCATCCTGATACTGGTCTGTCGCTTGATCGCTGTACTTCCACGACTGGATTCTATCGCCCAGATGCCAGAGGACCAGGGGGAGGCCATTGAGGACTGAGACCTTGTTGCGCTTGTCAACGGCGTTTTGAGATGCTCTCTCAAAGGCCCGCCGCGACTGTTCAACGCGGCCTCTTCTTCGGAACCTAGCCCCTTTGATGCCCAGATAATACCAACTCCATCCCTCTACTATATCCATCGAAGCAACGATGTTTCTGGGCACGAAGGAACGATGGGGAAACCGGTTAAGCAAACTGATGGCTTCTTTCCAGGCTCCCTCGTGGTAGAGTCTCCGGGCTTTATCCAACTCTCTTTGCATCGTTCCCGACCAGGTCTCCCGTGTACTCTCAGGGTCTTTTGTCATTCTGGGGAGCGACCCACCTCGGCGGGCAGGAGCGAGGAGGAATCTAAAAGCGCTTGCCTGCAATCATTCTCTCTGGCGGGTGTATAGGGTTCTCAATTGAGAATCGCAGATTCCTTCCGCCTTCGGCAGACTGCGCTTCGTTCGGAATGACAGGAGAACGAGAATGCCTTGCGTGTACTCCGCGTTTATATGTGGGGAACTTTACTTAGTACCTTGAAGGCTTAATAATGAACCCCATCGCCTGCTCCGCCGTTTACGGAAACGGTCTGGCCGGTGATGGCGCTGGCCTGGTTAGAGCATAGAAAGGCGACGAAGTATCCGATTTCCTCGGGCTGCACCAGCCGCCTTATGGGGCTGGCGGATGCGGACTTCTCCATCTCCTCTTCGAGGGTGTTGTTGTTCGATATGGCCCGGGCCTCCATGAATTGCCTTCCGCGTGGGGTCAGAGCGCCGGGATGAATACAGTTAATCAGGATTCCGTCTTTGGCGAAGCGGTTAGCCAGGTTCTTGGTGAGGCTCGCAATTCCCGCATTGGTGACCCCGTTGGAGTTGGCGTGCTCGCTAACTTCCCTTGCGGCCCCACCTGCCATGTTTATGATTCGCCCGTAGCCACGGTTCTGCATGTGTGGGATAACCTCTCTCATGCACCGGATGTATCCCATCACCTTGGTATTTATGTGGTTCATCCAATCGCCGTCGGTCAAGTCCTCGAAGAGGGCCGCCCTGGAGTTCACGGCGTTGTTCACCAGGATGTCCACTCGTCCATACTCGGCGATTGTGGATGCGACCAGGTTCTTGATGTCCTCGGGAACGGTCATGTCCGCCCTCACCGCCAGCACCTTGCGGCCGGTTGTGGAGCGTAGCTCCTGCGCTGTCTCCTCCAGCCTTTCAACGTTGCGGGCACAGATTGCCAGGTCCGCTCCCTCCTGGGCCAGGACCAGGGCAGTGTCTTTGCCTATTCCCAGGCTGGCTCCTGTGACTATAGCCACTTTGCCTTCCAGTCCCAAATCCATGCTCGCCCCCTCCTCTCTGCCCGTTGCAGACAGGTGTCATAGAGTAATGTCGGGATACCATCTGCCCAACATAGCATCTCTCTAGCCTGATGAGGTGATTGTAGTGGTGTGCAGGAACACCGTCAAGACCGGTCCCGGAGTGCCAGGGTCTCCTGCAACCCCCAAAGTCTTTCTTTTCTGCTGTAGGGGCAACCACAAGAGTTGCCCCTACAGGGGATTACGCACATGTCATTCCGAGGCGCAGCCGAGGAATCTAGGGTGTCCATGTTGCCAGTCCCAATTGTGGAATTGTTGGTGGCAACACGCCCTAGTCAAAGGTAATGACGCTCCGAGCTACGTGTCCCTGTTTCATGTACTCGAAGGCGTCGTTAACCTGCTCCAGCTTCAGGCGTTCCGATACCAACTCGTCCAGCTTTAGCCGGCCCTGCCGGTAAAACTCGATGTAGCGGGGCATGTCTATACGGAACCGGTTGGACCCCATAATGCTCCCCTGTATCCTGCGCTCCCGAAGCAACGAGGGACCGTCAAGCTCAATTTTTGTCCCCAGGGGAATCATGCCGATAATCGTGGCCGTGCCACCCGCAGCCAGCAAATAAAAGGCCTGCTCGGTGGTCTCCTTCAAACCGATAGCCTCGAAGGAATACTCCACGCCTCCGGCGGTCAGGTCTTTCACTTTCTTGACAACATCGCCTCCCGACGCATCCACAACGTCGGTTGCGCCGAACTCTCGCGCCAGATTCAGCTTCGTCTCCACCGTGTCTATGGCGATGATACGGCGGGCACCGGCGATGACTGCGCCCTGGATGCAGTTCAGGCCGACGCCGCCACATCCGACGACAGCCACGGTGCTACCGGGTTCAATGCGTGCGGTGTTGAGGACGGCGCCAAGTCCCGTCGTCACTCCGCACCCTATCAGGGCCAACTGCTCAAAGGGTATATCGTCACCGACCTTCACCGTTGCGTGCTCGTGTACAAGCATTTGCTCGGCGAAGGATGATATGTGTGCAAACTGCTGAATCGGAGTGTCGCCCTGGCTTAGTCGAGGTGGTTCGGCCTGGGAGCGTAAGACTTCAGTGCTGGAGCACAGGACGGGCCGGCCGCTCAAGCACCTGTCGCAGTGTCCGCAAAAGACGGAAAGGCAGGTAATGACCCTGTCCCCCGGCTTGAGGTAGGACACCTGCTCACCCACAGCTTCCACCGTGCCACAGGCCTCATGTCCCAGAATTACAGGCATCGGGGTATTGTATTTGCCCTCTATGAAGTGGAGGTCGCTGTGGCAAACGCCGGTAGCGCCGGTACGAATCAGGACCTCACGGGGGCCGGGGTTATCTACCTGGACGTCCTCAATTCGGAGGGATGTATTCAGCTCTCGCAACACTGCGGCCTTCATCGCTCACCTCCATCACCCATCAGTCAGCAAGGCGAAGGGTGAAAGGGACTATGGCTCCTCCCAGTCCACCACCCCACCGCTTCTCAGGTCACGTATCTCGTCATCGCTGTACCCTAGCTCACGGAGAATGGTTTGGGTATGCTCACCCCTCAAAATACCGGGCCCGGCTTTGCCTTGCGTATGGGAGAACCTGACAAGGGGGCTGTAACGCCAGAACTTGCCCAGGCGCTGGGTCTCTACTTCAGTGATAAAGCCGTTCTCCCGGACGTGGGCATCCTCATTGTAGAACCAGTACATTCCCCGGTCTTCCGCCTTAACACAGGCTACGTCGGCATCGGTGAGCAGTTTCTCCCACTCCAGGGGTTCCCTGGTGGCGAACACCCGGCCCAACTCCTCTGCAAGGTCTGCGTCATGCTCCTCGCGGGCCTCTGGGGTAGAGAAACGTGGGTCAGCAAGGAGGGCAGTTCGCTCGATGGTCTGGCACAGGGCCTGCCATTCGTTCTCGTTGGGACACGCCAGGAAGACCCATCCGCCCCGTGCGGGGTAGAGGCGGTAGAGGGCGTTCAGGCCATAGCCCTGGGAGTCGGGACGCCGCCGTGGGGGCTTCCCCTCGTGCCAGAAGAAGTCGTTGGCATTTGCGTAGGCGTTGGCCCCCAGCATATTGGACTCAATATACTGGGCCTTGCCCGTCCTCTCCCTGGCGTACAGGCCCAAAAGCATCCCGACGGCGTTGACCATGGAGGAGTTGTGGTCGGTGCTGCCGTCGTTGGCCCGGCCCAGCTTCCGCGAGACCTCCCTAATCTCGTCTATGGTCATATCCTGGTCGTGAGGCGGCAATACATCCCGGCCCAACTGGGTCATTGCGCCGCCGCATACTGCGCCTGGTATGGGAGCCATGGAAGGACGCAGGGAATGGGGCCCGGTGGAGCCGTATCCCCCACCGTAGAAATAGACCAGCCTCGGGTTAATCTCGGACAGCTGCTCGTACCCGATGCCAGTACGCTCCGGCGCTCCGGGGCGCATACTGTGAAGCAGGATGTCGGCTTTCGCCGCCAGCTTGTGCATAATCTCCTGGCCCTCCGGGGCCTTCAGGTTCAGGCACATCCCTTCGGTGCCGGCCATAGTCCGGTGGACTGGAAGTCCATATATCACGTGGCGGTGGTAGTCCCCGTCGGGGGCCTCAATGCGAATGACCCGCGCTCCCAACTCCGTCAGAAGGGAGCAACCCAGGGGGCCGTTGATGACGGTTCCCAGGTCCAGCACGGTGATGCCTTCCAGAGGGTACTTGGGCAGAGAGGTGCCGGAGCCGTTGGCGGCCCTCGTTATGTCCCCATTGAGGCGGCCAAGGACCTCGTCGGTGTGTTGGCCGGCGTCAGGGGCAGGGCCTTTGGGGTTGCCGGGTGTCTCCCTCATCAACACCACCGGGCCAACCTGGCGCGTTTTGCCCAGCCGGGGGTCCTCCACGTTCCTAATCTGGCGGTTGTGCAACACCTGGGAATGATTCATGCCCTCCTGGGCGGTCATATACGCCTCCGCCGCCACGTTGGTTGTCTCGTTGACGAAGATGTCCATCCACTCGTCCAGGGTCCTCTTCCGGACGCTCTCCAGAACCATCTTCTCCAGTATAGCCCGGTTCTCATCGCTGACGGCGGGGGCAGTCTTGAACCTTGGGTCTTCATAGATGTGACCCATGTCCAGATAGCCCATCATCGAGCGAAAGAGGCGTTCCATAATGTTGGCAAGCTGTATCCACTGACCGTCCTTGGTACGTGCAGCCAGGTAGCCGTGGGGGTTGGGGCGGCCGCCCCCGATGTACTGGTCGGCAGGGTACTTGTCGGGCTTACTCTCTGCCATCTGGCCCTGTATCCAGCCCACGTGGTCGAAGGGAGTAATGGTCTGGAGGAGACTGGTTTCCACCTTCTGGCCCTGTCCGGTCCTGTCACGCACGTAGAGCGCGGAGATTGCGCCCCTAATCAGGGCCATGGCGGCGGAGTGGCTGGCCCCCTGGACGGCGACGTAGGTGGGGCCTTCCTTTCTGTGCAGGTTGGAGAACATCATCATTCTTCCGCTCTTGGCCGCCACCACTCCCTCGTACCCCTTGTAGTGGGCGTAGGGACCTTTGGGACCAAAGCCCGTGAGGGAGCAATAGACCAACTCCTGATGCCCTGCGCTCAGGGTCTCGTAGTCAATGCCCAGGCGCTTTGTGGCCCCAGGCCGGAAGTTCTCAAACACCACGTCTGCCTGCTGGGACAGTCGCCGGGCCTTGTCCTGACCCCCGGCAGTCTTCAGGTCCAGGATGACGCTCTTCTTGCCCCTGTTCCACTGGATAGCGCCGGGCCATCCACGGAAGGGGTCGCCACCGGGAGGCTCCACCTTGATGACCTCGGCCCCGAAATCGGACATTACCATCGTGGCGATCGAGCCGGGCATACCGCGTGAAAAGTCGAGAACAGTTATACCTTCAAACACCTCTGCCATAGCTTATCTCCTAAACGTGAACTGAGAACGGGGCACGAGGATGGTCAGAAAACATTACGGTTTGATTATCCTAGCCTCTCAAGATAGTAATTGGAGAGGGCAGCGGCCATCAGCCTCCTCCGGTGACAGTCATCCTCGCTAGACGTACCGGCATGCGCTCCAGAAGTGTGTAAGATTTGAAAGAACGCTTTAAGTAACTCTGACTCATCCTTACTTAGAAATCCGTGGCCTTCGAGGAACTTTCTTGCATGTCCGCCAAATGGAGGAGTCCCTTCACCAGTATGTAGTTTGGCTGCTATACCATTACACAAACTCTCCATAAATGAGCGAACTTGACCATTCGCTGCCTCCCAGTTACCATGGGCACTGTTGTCTGTAGCTTGTTC
>JAGWBG010000097.1 GCA_021296015.1 Dehalococcoidia bacterium
GGACTGACATTGCGGAATGGTGGATGCAGCACTATAGCCCGCCGGAGTCTTAATCGTCAGTAAGGAATCCGGCTCAAGCCATCGGGCATTAGGGGAAATCCTAATTGCAGGCTCTCCCTGAAGATGAGGCTGAAGGCGAGCAAAGTGATACCCTGGCGCAGGAGTGCGCCTTCAGGTCTGGAACTCCTTCAGGTCATCTGGGATGAGGAGTTTGGCCTCGGTGACTTGCTGGACATCTTCGGGAGTGTATCCTGGGGCGATTTCCTTCATCAGAAAACCCTCTGACGTTACCTCAAACAGGCCGAGGTTGGTGGCCACCAGCTTGACCACCCCGACGGCGGTTACGGGCAGGGCGCAATGCTTTACGAGGCGCGGCTGACCCTCTCTGGTGGTGTGTTCCATAGCGACGAACACGCGCTTTGCGCCCACGGCCAAGTCCATCGCCCCGCCGATGCCTCCTCCCTTCCTTCCGGCGGTCTTCCAGTTGGCAAAATCGCCGTTTTCGGAGACCTCGTAGGCTCCCATGACCGTGACATCCAGGTGGCCGCGCCGGATTATGGAGAAGGAGTCGGCGTGATGGATGATTGCTGCCCAGGGGTGGGTGGTGACGTACTGGCCTCCTGCGTTGACCAGGTGCAAGTCCTCCTCCCCCTTGGCAGCCAGGGGGCCGTAGCCGATGACCCCGTTCTCCGAGTGAAAGATAATTGTCTTGTCCCCGAAGTCGTAGTTGGAGCACAGGGTAGGCATCCCGACGCCAAGATTCACTACCCAACTGTCCTGGAACTCCATAGCCAACCTGTTGCACATGACCTGTCTACTTAATGGGGTCTTTTCCACCGGCTGCTCCTTTCACTCATCATGCGTTACTGAGCGGTTGTGGGGGTCCCAAGTCCACGCTTCCAGGCGTGCTCAAGCTCTTTCACAGGCAGGTCTATAAGTCCGCCCAGGGTAAGCACCGGGTTGGATGTGGTCCTGCCCAGGGATACGAATGGCACGTCCAACTCTGCGGTCAGCTTCGTTAACTCACTTAAATCTTCCGGGCGTAGAGACACAACTATTCTGGACTGGGCCTCACCGAAAAGTGCTGCGTCCCAACGGCCTCCGACCTTCAGGTCGCCACTGAATCCCACGCCACCCGCAATACAACTCTCGGCCAGGGCAACTGCCAGACCTCCGTCTGAGCAATCGTGAGCGGAAGCTACAATCCCGTCTCTGATTGCTCGGCGGCAAAGCTCCTGTACCTGCCTTTCAAGTTCCAGGTCTATATTGGGCCTTCCGGCAACCACGTTATGGAGACGCTCTATGTACTCGCTGCCAGCCAGGTCCCTTGCCTTTCCTCTCATCATAGAGGCTCCCAGAAGTATGACCGTATGGCCAGGTCCCTGAAATCCCAAGCCGACATGACGCCTTACGTCCTCAAATAACCCTAGTGCTCCCACTATTGGCGTGGGATATATAGCATGGCCCTGGGTCTCATTGTACAGGCTCACGTTGCCGCTGACCACCGGCACACCCAGGACCCGACAGGCTTTTGCCATTCCCCTGATGCACCACTCCATCTGGTAGTAGGTCTCTGGATATTCCGGGTTGCCGAAATTGAGGCAATCGGTGAGGGCAATAGGCTCGGCACCCGTACAGGAAATGTTGCGGCAGGCTTCCGCCACTGCAATCGCGCCTCCCTTGTAGGGGTCCAGGTAGCAGTAGCGGCCATTGCCGTCGGTGCATAGAGCGATGCCCTTATTGCTACCCTTGATTCTCAATATGGCGGCGTCTCCTCCGGGGGTTGCCACCGTGTTCGTCTGCACCTGCTGGTCGTACTGGCGGTAGACATCTTCCTTGCTACATACGTTGGGGGATTCAAGCAGCTTCAATAGCACCTGGTTAGGGCTCTCTGAAGGCAGAGGAAGACTGCCCAGTGGGTAGCGTTGCATCTCGACTTGTTCCCGGGGTTTGACACCCTGCAACCTGTACCTGGGAGGGTTGGTAAGCAGGTCTATGGGAAGCTGCGCTGCTGGCCTTGCAGTCTCATAGATTCTGGCGACCCCAGATTTGTTGACAGTGCCAATCTCAACACAGGGGATGCCCCATTTTTGGAAGATGGACTCTACTTGAGCCTTATGACTGGGGTTTATCACCAGGAGCATACGTTCCTGAGACTCGGAGAGCATGACTTCGTATGTGTCCATGCCCGAATCCCGTCGGTGCACCCTTGAAATATCCAGGTCTATCCCCGCCTTGCCCCGAGCCGCCGCCTCTATAGCGGAGCTGGTGAGACCGGCGGCTCCAAGGTCCTGCATTCCTTCCAGGCAGCCGGACGCAGCCACTTCAAGACAGGCTTCTATGAGGAGCTTCTCCAGGAAGGGATTGCCAACTTGGACTGTGGGGCGCATCTCTCGTTCATCCTCGAAGGTACGGGAAGCAAGGCCGGATGCACCGTGGATGCCGTCCCTGCCGGTTTCGGCGCCCGCCAGCAACAGGATGTTTCCCTCCGAGCCGACGGAGGCGCTTACCAATCTTTCCTTCTCTATCAGTCCGACGCACAAGGCGTTGACCAGGGGGTTTTGGGAATAGGAACTGGAAAAGGAGACTTCGCCGCCGACATCGGGTACACCGATGCAGTTGCCGTACCACGATATTCCTTCAACTACGCCGTTCAAGAAGTGGCGGTTGCCCGGTTCTTCGAGGGGACCGAAACGCAGGGAGTTGAGCAATGCTATGGGCCTGGCTCCCATAGCCAGGATGTCGCGCACAATGCCGCCAACCCCTGTGGCGGCTCCCTGAAAAGGCTCCACCGCCGAAGGATGGTTGTGAGACTCTATTTTGAAGACCACGGCAAGCCCATCGCCGATGTCAACCGCCCCTGCGTTCTCCTGACCCGGAGGTAGGAGCACCCGTTTCGAGGTTGAAGGGAAGAGCCGCAGCAAGGGTCTGGAGTGCTTGTAGCCGCAGTGCTCGCTCCATAGAGCGCCGAACATGCCGAGTTCCACCGCATTGGGCTCTCGGTCGAGTCCATCCGCTATGCGGTGGTATTCCTCTTCGCTGAGGGCAATTTCGTCCAGGATTTCTTTAGTGACAGGCATATCTAGCCGGTGCGTGCCCCATGCCTTATGATGGACTCGAATATCAGCTTCCCGTCGGTCCCGCCCATAAGCTCCTCGCAACATCGCTCGGGATGGGGCATCATACCCAGTACGTTGCCCTTCCGGTTGGTTATACCGGCGATATTGTTCGCAGAGCCGTTGGGGTTGGCATCCGGAGTAACGTCTCCGTCGGTGGTGGAATAGCGGAAGGCGACTTGTCCGCGCTCCTCCAGGGCTTGGATGGTAGGCCCATCGGCGAAGTAGTTGCCCTCTCCGTGTGATATGGGAATCCGCAGGACCTGACCCGGTATACACGAGGACGTGAAGGGCGTGGTGGAACGCTCAACACGCAGGCAAGACCACTGACATCGGTACTGGAGGTGGTCGTTTCGCATGAGTACACCGGGAAGCAGACCGGCCTCGCAGAGAATCTGGAAGCCGTTGCAGATGCCAATGACCAGCCCGCCGCCGGAGGCGAAGCCTGCTACCGCAGACATAATGGGGGAGAAGCGGGCTATAGACCCTGCCCTCAGATAGTCTCCGTAGGAAAACCCGCCGGGTAGGACTATACAGTCGAAACGGTCCGATAGCTTGGGGCTTTCCTGATACCAGAGGTAGTTAGTATCTTGACCGAGAACGTTTTTAGTGGCGTGGTAACAGTCGCCATCACTCCACGTACCCGGAAAGACTACTATGCCGAATCGCATAACTTATCGTTTGGAAACTGGACGGTATCTAATCAAGCGGTATACACGATAGGGTCTGGTACAAGATGGTCTGATAACTTAGCTATTGCGCATACTCTTGCGACGTTTAGCGGCCTCTTTCTTCTTACGCCTTACGCTTGGTGGCTCGAAATGCTGTCTACGCCTGATTTCCGAGAGAATGCCGTCTTGCTGGACTCTTTTATTGAATCTTCTGAGGAGGCTGTCGAAGGTCTCACCTTCGGCGAGCCGTACATCGGCCAAACTAGGATACCTCCCTTCGGGACTTGGCTACTTTACGGGTATTATAAAGTGCCGGATTGAGGGTGTCAACCGAATGTTATGTGTTTCGTTCCCATGAGAACCTCTGGCTGCTCAGGTATCGAATCAGAGGGCGGCTTTGAAGCGGTATCCAACATTCCATATAGTCTCTATGAAGGAGTGGTCTGCATCTTCTATTTTAGAACGCAGCCTGCGTATGTGCACATCCACGGTCCTGGTGCCGCCGAAATAATCATAGCCCCAGACCTGGTTCAGGAGACCATCCCTGCTATACACCCGGCCCGGATTGGCGGCCAAAAGGGCCAGCAGTTGGTATTCCTTGTAAGTCAGAACAATCCTTCTGCCTGAGAGTCTAACCTCGTAGCGCTCCATGTCTATGTTGAGGTCACCCGCCCTCAGAACGTGCTTCTCCTGAGGACCTTTTGTCCTGAAAATCGCCTGGCTAAGACGCGCCATCAGCTCTTCGCTGCTGAAGGGATACAGGATAAAATCATCGAGGTCTAGTGATGGGTCGTAGCTGGTGAGGTGTTCCGATGACATCACGGCAATCGTCGGGAGACCTAGCTCGTGGCAATCGGAGGCCAGACTAACGGCCCTTTCATCGCTCAGAGAGTCCATGTCCAGCAAGACCACGTCGGGTCTGGTCTCCTGGGTCCCGTTGCCCGATACGTCCAACCCTAGCTCTGTGCCCACACCATACCTTATGTCCGATGTCTTCGGAGTCCACGGGATGGTGTCAGCCCTGGCTTCTCGGCCTGTTGCTATAAATACTCGATACACGGCGGCGTCTCAAACGTTGCTGTTAGATGGATATTCCAATGTAGTATATCAGAGGATGGCCTGTAGCTCGCAATACCCGGCAGATTGAGGAACATTGGCAAGTGGCAAGACGTTGTGGACTCCTTCGGCGAATCAGGATTGACGGCGTTCCCGGTGGGCGATATTATGACTTCAAATGCGCAAGAATATATGATCGGAGACCGTAGAGATGAGCATCAATACGCTGACTCACAGCCCTCAAGAAATTCGGGCACTTGTCAGGTCAGGTGAGTGGAAAGATGTGACTGCGGGCCTGGCACCGGGACACGTACAGGCCAACCTGGCAATCCTGCCCAAAGAGATGGCTTTTGATTTTATGCTGTTCTGTCAACGCAATCCCAAGCCTTGCCCCATACTGGAGGTCTTGGAGCCTGGCCAGACCGAGCCAAGGCTGATGGCTCCAGGGGCCAATATGTGCACCGACCTTCCCAAGTACAGGGTTTTCAGAGACGGAGAGATGGTCGGCGAGGAGGAAGACCTTCGCTCGTTATGGCGGGATGATTTGGTCTCCTTCTTGCTGGGATGCAGCTTCTCCTTTGAGACGGCCCTTTTGAACGCCGGGATACCCCTGCGCCATCTTGAGGCCGGGAAAAACGTCTCTATGTACGTGACCAATATTTCCGCGACTCCGGCGGGGGCCTTCTCCGGGCCGATGGTGGTGAGTATGCGCCCTATCCACCACAGCCAGGTAGTCCGTGCCGTACAGGTCACATCCAGGTTCCCTTCGGTACACGGCGCGCCGGTACACATTGGCGAGCCTGAGGCTATTGGCATCAAAGACATAACCAGCCCGGACTACGGGGAGCCTACGGAGATAAGGCAAGGAGAAGTGCCGGTGTTCTGGGCTTGTGGGGTCACTCCACAGGCGGTTGCCCTCCAGTCCAAGCCGCCGTTCATGATTACCCACGCACCGGGCCACATGTTCATCACCGACTGGCGGGACGAAGACTTGGCCGTATTGTAAATTGCCCCTACCCGGAGGTCTTACAGGTGCTATATCAGTCCGCAACAGGCAGAGGCAGGCTTGCAAAGGTTCGGGAATAATATGCTCACCATTGAGGACATTATCCTTGGAAATGACCAGCGTGGGGTTGCCGCTCTCAGACCCCACCTGCCAGTCGACTTTTGTGACCGGGCAGCCGGATTTGTGCTGTCCACTCCCGGCACTGTCTTGATTGCCACGGGCTTCTATATATCCAAAGCGGGAGCGCGCGAGACCGACGGCCCACCGGGGGCGCTGGCCCTG
>JAGWBG010000098.1 GCA_021296015.1 Dehalococcoidia bacterium
AAAGGGGCCGAGTATAGAAAACTGCATTCGGAAGAGCCTTACGTATACACCAGCGGCGTCTACTCGCCCATCGAGGCGAGAATCGCCGAAGAGGCGGGCCTCAAATGTGTCTCCATGAGCGGCTACTCCTGCGCTCTGGGGTATCTGGGCCGGGCGGACCTGGGATTCCCCACCATCACGGAGATGACCACCTGGGCCGGGTACATCGCCCGGGCCGTCAACATTCCGGTCATAGCCGACGCCGACGATGGCTACGGCAACGCACTCATCACCACGCGGACCATCGAGGAGTATGAGCGGACGGGCGTGGCGGCCATTCACCTGGAAGACCAACGCCTCCCCAAGCGCTGCGGCCACCTGGCAGGGAAGTATTGCCTGCCCATGGAGGAATCGGTGCTGAAGCTCAAGGCCGCTCTCAACGCCAGGTCCGACCCCGACTTCTTCATAATAGCCCGCACCGACGCGGTGAGCGCCGTCGGGGGTGGCATGGAAGAGGCCATTGAGCGAGGCAAGCGTTACGCAGACGCCGGCGCCGACCTGGTCTGGCCGGAGTTCCCTACCCCTGACCGCAAGTACGCAGAGGTATTTGCTGAGGCCCTGGACAAGGATTTCCCCGGTCTGCCCCTGGGCTTTAACTACTCTTCCTCCTTCAAATGGACCGAGGCTGAGGACCCTGTTACCTTCAAGGAACTGGGCCGGATGGGTTACAAGTACATATTTATCAGCATGGGCGCGCTCCACGCAGCGATGTACGCCGAGTGGAACTTCCTGAAGGACCTCAGCGAAAATCAGGAGCAGGCCCAGCTGCGGTTGCAGGCGCTCAAAGACGGCCACCCCACAGAGAACCACCATGTAATGGGCAGGTTCGACCACTTCCAGAAACTGGAAGAAGAATATCTGCCCCAGGAGATGGTGCAGGAGCGCTACAGCGCCACCCAGGGCTTCGGCGCCCGTGATTTCCACGCCAGGGACGTCCTGTAACGGCATCCCCAAGACCGGACTGGATACCCACGACAATAACAATGCCTGAGGAGGTATGCCTATGGCAACCGTATCCGAGAGAGTGAAGTACGCGCCGGTGGAAAACGCCGAGGAACTCTTTACTCCCGAGTTTATCGAGTACCTGACGCTTCTGCACGACAGGTTCACTCCCAAAGTACATGCTCTGCGCGCCAAAAGGGCCGAAGTGTTGGAAAAGGTCCTCCGTCAGGGGATGTCCTTCGACCACCCCCCGGTATCGGAGATTAACACCGGGGATTGGCAGGTCCCTCCGGTCCCTGAAGATTTGAGAAGGCCCGGTATCGAAATATCGGGGCCGTGCTCAATCACAGCTATGTTTATCAATGCCCTTAATCCCGGCCCTGAGGGTGAGAGAGCAGAGGGAGACCTGGACGATGACGAGGACTCGGGTGGACACCGGTTCATAGACACGGTGCAGGCAGCTCAGAACCGCCTGAAGGCTGTCGAGCGTACCCTGGTCTTCTACAACCCGGAGAGGCAAAGGGAGTACCGCATTGATGATGGTGAGATTCCCTTCTTCATGCACAGGGAGCGTGGGCTTCACCTCGACGAGCCCGAGGTGACCGTGGACGGGACTCCCATACCCGCCGCCATACTTGGGACTGCACTGACCCTCTTCCACGCGGGTAGGGCCCAGATTGACCGGGGCCAGGGGGTCTACTTCTACCTCCCCAAGGTGGAATCTGCCGAAGAGGTGGGTTTCTACAGGGAGCTTTTCGACGCAAGCATGGAGCACCTGGGATTCCCTGAAAGCGCCGTCGTAAGAGCTATCCCCCTGGTTGAGGCTCTCCCCGCAATCTATGAGATGGAGGAAATGCTGTATGCCCTGGGCCCCTACGCAGCCGGACTTAACGCTGCCCGATGGGACCTCAAGGCGAGCATTCTCGAATACATAATGACGGACTCTAACTCGGTATGGCCTGACCGGTTTGGAGTTGACATCAAAACAACCGAGTTCCTGGCAAACATCTTCAGGCGTCTGGTGGCCATCTGCCTCAAGAGAGGTGCGGTCCCCATCGGGGGTATGGCAACGGCGCTGCCCAGCCGGGATGATGAGGTCAACAGGGTGGCAGGCGAGTCCATACGGGCCGATAAGGAATGGGAGGCAAGCCAGGGCTTTATAAGGGGATGGGTCGCTCATATCTTCCACATGAAAACGGCGGCGGACCCCTTCAAGGAACTGATAGCGTCCGGGTGGGAGCCGTCCCCCGAGATGTACAATCCCGATCATTATCCCGTCGAGGTTAAAGTCCCCGAAGGCCCTATCACCGTAGATGGAACACGCCGGAACGCCCGAATGCTGATTGAGTACGTGGAGGGTTGGCTGAACGGAAGAGGGGCCAAGGGCATTGACAGCCTTGCCGGCAAACCGGGCATCCATCCGGCCCTGATGGAAGACCTGGCAACGGGCCGCATATCCGTGGCACAGGTGGCCCAGCGAATTCTGCATCAGGCAAAGGACGTGAATACAGGCCAGGCCCACAGTTTCGGGCTGGTGAAGCAGCTGCTTCGCGAAGAGGTTGATGACATCCTTGCCCAGTTGAGGGCAACGGTCCAAGAGGGGGATGAGGGAGGCCAGGCGGCCTACGCTCAGGCCCAGGAGCGGTACCAAAAGTCGGTAAAAATCGCCATGCGATGGGTCAAGAACTATACCGAGTTGGACTTCAGGAGCCTGGGGTCGTACACGCGAGCGGACCTTGACGCTATCGCTGAGGCAGAGGACGCCTTTTAGCGGCTGCCCTGTCGTTATGCTTGAATTGGCATCTCCATTGGCATAAAATGGGATGCGACCAACGTACACTTGTCTTGTGAGGTGATACCAATTGACTCAGGAGAGGACCGCTACCATCACCATATACACCCACCCGGAGTGCTCATACTCCTCGGCAGCAAAGGACGACTTTGTAAAGCAGGGTGTGGACTTCCATGAGATAGACGTAACCCTCCATCCCGAGGCTGTTCCCGACCTTGAGCAGCTTACAGGAGGCGAGCGGATTACTCCCGTGATAGTCGAGGGAGATACCGTGACGGTGGGCTATCACGGAGTAGGTTGAGCGTTCGAATAACGGAGAGCGGTCTGCTCTCCTTGAACGGTTTCAATTTCGTTGACAGCGGCTTCAAAGAAGCTTAGAATCGAGATACAATGTAGCCTGGCTAACGGGGTCGGCTACTACCCCAAGCGCATTCAAGGACCCGTAGTGTAGCGGCCAATCACACTGCCCTGTCAAGGCAGAGATCGCCAGTTCGAATCTGGTCGGGTCCGCCATTTCAGCCCTTCCTCTATACGATTATGTGGGCTATTCCATCGGGTGTGTCTGCCTGCCAACGGCACTATCCGACAAGCAGGTTGAAGCCCACGAAGAGCGCTAAGACCACTATTATCGCTCCTATCGTCACAAGAGCACCGCAACCCCCTCCTCTACCCTAGTTCTGGCTTTCCCGATACCTGGAAAATCTTTGATGATAGATTGCTCGTACTTCCTGTGACGCCCTAGTCCGTTGGGTCTCGTCAGTAAAAACCTCTTGGTCTATGGGGGGATGTGGTATGGTGCCATCAGGAGGCATAAGCCGACAGTACCGGTCTCGAAACTCCTCATCAGTCTGGATTCGCTTTCGCATGTTGCAAGGGATACAAAGAAGTTGCAAATTACCAATTTCGTTACCACCGCCCCGGCTTACCGGCCACTTATGGTCTATTTCCAGGTAGCTGATTCTATGGGTTCGACCACAGTAATAACATCTGCCTCGCTGTGCCTGGAACAGTGTCTTTTTGATGCGGGGAGGAAAGACAATTCTTCCCGAGTCCGGTATGTAGGGGCTGTCTTCTTGTTTCATATCTAGGGTCAGTCTACAGTTCAGGGCCCCTCTTGGCTATCGATACTTCGGTACTCCACGCGTCCGGCCACATAGCTCCAATCGACGTAACCGGTTTCGAAGTCCCTGTACCCTGAAGAGGGGTCGTACTGACTCCTGCTGTGCAAGACCCTGAAATTCTGAAGGAGTAAACAATCGCCGCTCTCCATGCGGAAGCGGTGCTGGTATGCCGGGTCGTTCAGGTATTGGGAGAAGAGGCTGTACGCCTGATAGTACCCGGCTACCTGGTCGAAGGGGAGTTGCCAGTCAATGTTCTTGGGAGAGTAGTAGACGGCCTCGACTTCTCCGGGGCCATCCAGGACCAGAATGGGAGTGGTATGCTTGAAAAGGTATCCGGTCTGCTTGTCATACTGACGAAATCGTATTGGCGTGCGGGCTAATACCTGAAACTCATTGGGGTGGTGCAGGCGAAAGTCCCTCGCCACTCGAAATCCATCCACCAGAATGCTGTCGCCACCGACCGTGGTGTTTTCGTGGGCGTAGAGGAACTGCAACAGGCGCTCCCCATATCTATAGGAGCCGTCGGTGTGGGGCAGCAGGCTATCGCCGGCGTCGGAAAAGGCCAGATCCTTGGCTGCCGGCGTTGGTTTGACCCTGGATGAGTCCCCATATTCCGTAGTGTGAACGGGGCCAATGGCGCCGAACCAGTGATGCAAGTCTTCCGGAGCAAGGCGGCGTATGATAGCAAAGCCCAGAGTCGTGAGCTGTCGAGTCCATGACTCGAAGGAAGTGGAGGAGGCATCGAAGTGTTCCGGCGGATGGGCCTCAAGCCATGGGTGGTCCCACATCGTGAGCGCGCTTTGGTGCTCCGGCCCGGGCACCGGGTCGTAAGAATGGCTCAGGAGCCATCCAATTGGGAAAACGCTTTCGTGGGGTGGGGCTTCCTTCCAGAGAATGCGAAGCTCTTCTGCTCCTTCCTCAACGGAGGTTGGTTCCGGGGGTAGAGGGCTGAGACTTACGTCGTAGATTTTTTGAGACGAATTTGGATGATAACACGCAGGGCATAAACAATGGTCACGCAGCCACGTGTAATGAAAGCGCTTGCCATGCACAGTCACATAACCTTCGTTCATCATGTACGGCTTTCTCCGGCGTCTAACAAATTTTGCCCAATTCTAACCTTCCGGGCCTGAAATTACCATGCCCGGGTTTCACCTGACTTACCTGTCACTTTAGTCTTCGGTCAACCTCTTCGCCTCCTGCCACATTTCCTCTTTTTCATCCAATGGAAGCTGCGGGAAGTCCAGGCCACGCTCCACGGCGAGATTTTCCATGGCGGTGTAGCGACTCCGGAACCGGGCATTGCCTTGACGTAGGGCATCTTCAGCGTGGATGCCGAGCCACCTTGCCAGGTTGACGATGGTAAAGAGCAAATCTCCCATCTCTTTGGCTCTCTCTTCGTCGCTTGGAGCACTCTTTAGCTCGTTGACCTCCTCCACAACCTTGTCCAACACCCCCGATATGTCGTCCCACTCGAAGCCTCTCTTTCCCACGCGGTCCTGCATCAGCTGGGCATAGGTCAGAGCGGGCAGGTCCTTTGGTATGCCGTCTACCGGTGAATTCCTGCCTCGCTCCTTCTCCTTCAACTTCTCCCAGTTGCGCTCCACCTCGCGGGCGTCCGTGACAACGGCGTTGCCAAAAACGTGGGGATGCCTGCGAATCAGCTTTCGGTTGACGGCAGTTAGCGTATCTTGCACACGGAACTCCCCTGCTTCTCGGGCTATTTGCGTATGGAAGACGACCTGCACCAGGATGTCTCCAAGCTCCTCGGATAGCTTGGCAGAGTCGCCGGCGTCTATTGCTTCCAGCACCTCATAGCACTCCTCCAGGATGTTGCGCTTCAGAGATGAGTTGGTCTGCTCCCTATCCCAAGGACATCCACCCGGCGACCTGAGATGTTCAATGATGTTGACCAGGGCCTCAAAGGTGCCCAGGTTGTCTTCAGGGTCACCGGCAGAATCGTCACCATAACGACGCTCATGTTCGTTCTTCATTCGATACCCCTAGTACCCCGGAGAAGTAATCGCTACGTGTAACCGGACTATGAATTATATAGATGGGGACTCGTGAATGGCAAGGCTGCCGGAAGCGCGGAAAATGTGTTAACGTATCATCATGGTTGGAAACAAAAGCGGAACGATTGCCACCCGGATATTGGTAGTCCTATTCGTGATGGCCGTTCCCCTCTTTCTGGTTACCAATAGTGTGACCTGGGCCGTAAA
>JAGWBG010000099.1:0-6114 GCA_021296015.1 Dehalococcoidia bacterium
ACCAGCAGAGGTGCCGACCCCATAGTGCTGGCGGAGCTTCCATGCAGGCTGAACTCGGGACGTACCATGCCCTCCATGGCGGCAACAATGACCGGCATATATTCTGGGCGGCACCCGGCCATTACCGCGTTGATAGCGACCTTCTCCGCCGTTATTACCCGGCCCCTCACCGGCTCCACGCCAATTACGTCCGAGGGATGACGTCCAACGAAATCGAGAAATTGCAATACCTTCTCTTCCGTAGGGGGTATCACGGGAAGCCCGTCGGTCCATCCCTGCTGATAGCAGGCCTCAATTGCATCATCAACGTTGCCCGCAACTTCCAATCGTTTGGACGTAAGGGCATCCGAACTCAGAGTCATAGTCTACCTCCCGGAAACATTATTGATAATTGATATTGGGTAAGATAGGCCATACTTCTCTATCTACATCATCTACATCCACCGGGGTTGAACGTCGGCTGGAATGCCGAACAGATGCTTGCCTATCAGTTCACGTACCAGGTCGGGTGCCGTAGAAGCGTGCAGGGTTCCGATTCGTACGTCCCGGTAGTAGCGCTCAAAGTCGTGGGCTTCATAGAGGCCATGCGCCCCACGAATGGAGAACAAACGCTCCACTGCCCTTTGAGCGTTCTCACGAGCGACTAACGTCGCCATCTGTACTCGGATTACTTCGTCGGCATTGAAGGGCGTCATCGTTTGAGCCTTGGCCATTATATTCCGCACCTCCTGGTGCAGGAAGGCGCGGCCCGACTCTATCGCCATCGTCGCATCCGCTATGGCGAACTGGTTGCCGGGCATACTACCCCTGGGCTGCCCCCCTAAAGACATGCTGCCACCCCTGGCATACTCAATTGTGTCGCTGAGAGCCGACTGGGCGACCCCAAGCATGATTGCCGCAATCCAACTTGTTGACCTGGAAGGTATGCGCAGTGCCAGCGGGGCATCCATGAACCAGGGCACCTCCGGGGGTGGCCGATTAAAAACTGGGGCCTTGTCCAAGGGTATGAACACCTCGTCCAGAAGAAGGTCGTTACTCATGGAGGCGCGCACGGCCATTGCGTGCCAGGTATCTTCAACACTTACGCCGGGGTCGCCAATTCCTACGCTGACCCAACGGTTATGCAATTCGGGCGGGTCTGGTACAGCCATAGTAGGAGTCCAGTCCGGCGGCTGACCCTGGACAGTGGTGCTCAGAAAAGCCCACCGGGCTCTGTGGGAGAAACTCACGAAAGGCCACCGCCCGGAGACCACGAAGCCGCCTGGAATGGCGCGTATTGTCCCTGCCGGTATCTGGGCATGGGCCAGGATGGCCCCTTCCTCTACGACGGCTTTAATATACGGCCCTGAGTCTTCGCCCAGCAAATTCTGAACAATCAAGCAGGTCGTGATGTGGTTGCCAAGGCACCAGGCAGTGGAGGCGCATGCCCCTCCGATAATCTCAAAGATGGCAGTTTGGATAGCGAGGGCAGCTTCCAATCCACCCTGGACGCGTGGGATATTAAGGGTGAGAAGCCCTGCCTCATGGAGGTCATGGACCGTTTCCACGGGTAGCTCTCGCGCCTTGTCAACAGCCCGTGCCCGTTCCGACAGGCGCATCGCTACGGACTTGGCCCGGCTGATGATGGGGTCGTCGTCTCGGTAAATCGCGTCGTATTTCCCCTGCTTATGCTGGACCAACTCCACAGTCCTCTCGGTTCGAGGTAAGGTTTTGCTTTGGAGATTCAGCCCGAAGATTAGCATAAATGCCCCAGGGATTCAACCGCCACTAATAGGACTTGAGCGATTGAGCGTTTCACTATTGACAATATGGTACGTGGCTGATAGAATCGGCTGGAAAACCTTAAATGCCCCGCTTGGATGGGGAGTAGTAGGAGTACGCTGCCCTAGAGAGCCGGTGGATGGTGAAAACCGGTGACAGCATGGCCCCGAACTCGCCCCGGAGCGGCCCGCTTGAAAGTCTTGGTTCCCGTGCTTGACTCCTCTCCAATGGAGCGGACAAAGTGGGATTGGGAAGGACGGAGTAGGGTGTGGCGGTGGACGCCGTTACAGTCCCCAAGGTGTTCCGATTGTGCGAAGGCTAATCGGGAAATGAGGGTGGTACCGCGGGAAGCCAGACCCGTCTCTTAAAGCAAGGGGCGGGCCTTTTTTATTCAGTGTTACAGAGGTAGTGCGATGAAGCTGACCGGTGCGCAGATAGTATGTGAAAGTCTTCTCCGTGAAGGGGTGGACGTAGTCTTCGGGCTTCCTGGGGGAGCAATATTGCCCCTGTATGGTGTGATGCATCAGTATCCCCAGTTGCGTCACATCCTTGTGAGGCACGAGCAGGCGGCGGTTATGGCCGCCGACGGGTATGCCCGGACCACAGGCAGGGTTGGAGTTTGCATGGCTACCTCGGGCCCTGGAGCGACTAACCTGGTGACAGGCATCGCCGGTGCCCAGATGGACTCGATACCCATCGTAGCCATAACGGGCCAGGTGCCGCGGCCAGCTATCGGCCGGGACGCCTTCCAGGAGACGGACGTCACCGGGATAACGCTGCCAGTGACAAAACACAACTACCTGGTTATGGAAGCGTCGGAGATTCCTGCCGCTATCAAGGAAGCGTTCTACATTGCCAACACCGGCAGGCCGGGACCAGTGTTGGTGGACATACCAAAGGACGTGCTTCAAAACGAGACGGCAGAGTTCTTCTACCCTGAAGGCGTGGACTTGCCGGGCTACAAGCCTACTCTGGAAGGACATCCTGCCCAGATACAGAAGGCCGCCAAGCTCATTGCCCAAGCCGAAAGGCCGGTGATTCTGGCGGGGCATGGCATCATACTGTCCCGGGCCTACGATGAGATAAGGGAGCTGGCAGAGAAGTCCCAGATACCTGTAATCACCACTCTCCTGGGCATCAGTTCCTTCCCAACAGACCATTTCCTGAACGTTGGTATGCCCGGAATGCACGGCATGGCCTACGCAAGTATGGCCATAAATGAGGCCGATCTGCTCATTGCCTTGGGGATGAGGTTTGACGACCGAGTCACGGGTAGAATCAGTGCCTTCGCACCGGACGCCAAGATCATTCACGTGGACGTGGACCCCTCCGAGATTAGCAAGAACGTCCGGGCTACTGTGCCCATCGTGGGAGACATCAAGCGGGTACTGCGCGCCCTGTTACCCCAGGTGCAGCCGTCCCTTCACCCCGAGTCGGTACAGCGCATCGAGCATTTGCGAATCGAGCACCCTTCTCACAGGATAAGGGAAACGGACAAGCTGATTCCCCAATCCATCCTCAAGTCCCTCTGTGAAATTACCGATGGCAGAGCGATTATCGTGACCGGAGTGGGACAGCATCAGATGTGGGCAGCCCAACATTATGCATTCAAGGAGTCCAACCACCTCATAACGTCGGGCGGCCTTGGAGCAATGGGCTTCGAGGTTCCCGCGGCCCTGGGGGCCAAGGTGGCGCATCCCGATAAGCCCGTCTGGTCTATCTGCGGGGACGGTGGGTTCCAGATGACCCTGTGCGACCTTGCCACCGCCGTGGAGAATAACATTGGCGTGAAGTTCGCCATTATGAACAACAATTTCCTCGGCATGGTCCGCCAGTGGCAAGACTTTTTCTACGACAAGCTCTACACTGCCACCAGTTACACCGGTAATCCCGACTTTGTAAAGCTGGCAGAAGCATACGGCATACCGGCCATAAGAGTTACCGACAAGGCTCAAGTCGAGGCCTCCATTCAATGGGCAGAGCAAGAGCCTGGCCCCGTGTTGGTAGACTTCATGGTCGAACCCGAGGAAAATGTCTATCCCATGATACCAGCCGGAGAGAGCCTGGCTGAGATGATAGAGGAGCCTTATATGGACTACTCACCCCTTGCCCAGGCCGAAGGGAGAGCATAGTGGTAACAATGACACCCCGCCATACCATCGTCGCGCTGGTGGAGGACCGCCCAGGCGTCCTTAACCGGGTGTCGAGTCTCTTCCGCAGGAGGGGGTTTTACATATCCAGCCTGGCTGTCGGGAAAAGTGAGCAACCCCATCTCTCCCGTATGACTTTCGTGGTGGAGGGAGATGAGGACACCGTCGAGCAAGTCACCAAGCAGCTCAACAAGCTCATTGAAGTTATAAGGGTATCCGAGCTAAACGAAGAAGACATCGTGGTACGGGAACTGGCATTGATAAAAGTCCACGCCTCCGCCACAACTCGCAGCGAGATCATGCAGTTGGTGGCCATATTCCGGGCCAACATAGTGGATGTAGGCCCACAGTCACTCATTATCGAGGCCACCGGGGAGGAGGATAAGATAAATGCTCTTTATAACCTCCTTCGCCCCTTTGGAGTAAGGGAGTTGATGCGTACCGGACGGATAGCCATGTCTCGTGGCACGCTAGAGGGCAGGGGAGAAAGGGGCGCGGTCCAGACCAACGGTGCAAGTGGCGGCGACCGTAGCTGACAGCCACTACGCTCACAGGTCAGTTACCCACCCGCCAGTGGACCGAGACCGGGAGCGCAGAGTAGCCAAAAACTGAACTAAGGAGTTACCAGCACTATGCCTAACGTTTACTACGACCAGGATGCAGACCTGGACATACTTCAGGGCAAGACCGTCGGAATCATCGGCTATGGGAGCCAGGGCCACTGTCATGCCCTGAACCTGAAAGACAACGGCCAAAAGGTTATGGTAGGCCTTCACGCCACCAGCCGGAGCAGGGAGAACGCCCGGCAGGCGGGCCTGGAAGTGGCCGACGTGGACGAAGTAACCCGGGAATCCGATATAGTGATGGTCCTGATTCCTGACCATGTTCAGCCAACGGTATACAGAGAGTCCATCCAACCCAACCTGAAACCCGACACTACCCTGATGTTCGCCCACGGGTTCAGCATTCATTACAAGGCTGTCGTGCCCCCCGCCAACGTAAACGTCTCCATGGTAGCCCCCAAAGCGCCCGGCCACAGGATGCGCGAGATGTTCGTGGATGGCATTGGAGTTCCGGCCCTGATGGCAATCCAGCAGGACACCACGGGAGACGCCAAGGGGGTAACCCTGGCTTATGCCAAGGGCATCGGATGCACTAACGCAGGCGTGCTGGAGACTACTTTCAAGGATGAGACCGAGACCGACCTCTTCGGAGAGCAGAACGTTCTCTGTGGCGGCGTTACCTCTCTGATCAGAATGGCCTTTGAGACACTGGTAGAGGCTGGCTACCCGCCGGAACTGGCGTATTTCGAGTGTCTGCACGAGATGAAGTTGATAGTTGACCTCATCTTCCAGGGTGGGTTCAAGTACATGCGCTACTCGGTGAGTGACACCGCCGAATACGGTGATTACAGCCGTGGCCCCAGGGTTATAGACGACCACGTGAGGGAGAATATGCGGCGCACCCTGCGAGACATCCAGGACGGCACCTTCGCACGGGAGTGGATGGCAGAGAACGACGAGGGCCGCAAACGCTTCCTCCAGATGCGCGAGGAAGCCAACGAGCACCAGATTGAAGACATAGGCAAAGAGCTCCGGCGCATGATGCCCTGGATGAACCCGGTAGAGTAGCTGTGCTTACCGCAAGGAGGCAAAGACGTGAGCGAGGAGGTAAAGGTGAGCGTAGTTCGCCGCCGCCCCCGGGTCCTGGCAGGGCTTGGGACGACGGACTACGCTGACCTGCGGTTCCCTTCTGAACCGTTCCAACACATTCTGGGTTAAGAGGGTATTTTCAAACCGCCCTCACAAACACCCTCCAAGACAATTGCAACCGAGTACTTACATTCAGAAGGGAGACACATACAATGGCTGAAGAAAAGATAACCATCTTTGACACAACCTTGAGAGACGGGGAGCAGTCCGCAGGCATCGGCCTGACCGGAGACGAAAAGCTGGAGATTGCCAGGCAGTTGGCCCGCCTGCGGGTGGACGTTATCGAGGCGGGATTCGCCGCCAGTTCTCCCGGTGACTTTGAGGCCGTGAAAACCATTGCCAGAGAGGTCAAGGGCCCAGTTATAACTTCTCTGGCCCGGGCACATCCCGTTGACGTGGACCAGGCTTGGGAGGACCTGAAGGAAGGGGAGAAACCACGCATCCACGTGTTCCTCTCGAGTTCCGACATCCACATAATGAACCAGCTTCGC
>JAGWBG010000099.1:6383-10627 GCA_021296015.1 Dehalococcoidia bacterium
GTCTCCAATAGCATCGCCGCAATTGAAGCCGGGGCACGCCAGGTAGAGGGCTGCATCAACGGTATTGGGGAGCGTGCGGGTAACGCTTCTCTGGAAGAGATTATCATGGCTATAGAGACCCGCAAGGACCATCTCAACGTGGCGACTAACATAGACACTACCCAGATATACCCCACCAGCCGCCTGGTAAGCCGCATAACCGGAATGTCCATCCAACCCAACAAGTCTATAGTGGGGGAGAACGCCTTCCGTCATGCTTCGGGAATACACCAGGACGGAGTGCTCAAAGAGCGTACCACCTATGAATTGATGGACCCGGTCTCCATCGGCTGGCCCGGGACTACCTTGGTGCTGGGTAAGCTCAGTGGCCGGGCCGGGCTCCGGTCGCGCCGTGAGGCCCTGGGGTACGCTCTCGCCCGAGAAGACATGGACCAGGTGTTTGAGGAATTCAAGGTGCTGGCCGATAAGAAGCAAGAGGTCACCGACCGGGACTTAGAGGCTCTCATGGCAGAAGAGAAGCGGGTTGCTTCTGAACCAATCACATATATCCTTGACCACGTGCAGTTCTCCGGTGGAGACCACGACATAGCAACCGCCACGGTCAGGGTTATTGGGCCGGGCCAAGAGGTCTACAGCGATGCTGCCACAGGCAACGGACCTGTGGACGCTATATGCAAGGCCGTCCAGCGCGCAACTGGGGTCCCTGCCGAATTGGTGGACTTCAACGTCCAATCCGTCACCGAAGGTCAGGACTCCATTGGCGAGGTAGTTATCCGCGTGGAGCAAGACGGGAAGATATTCATGGGTCGAGGCGCAGATACCGACGTAATCGTAGCAAGCGCCAAGGCGTACCTGAGTGCCGTCAATAGGCTCATTGCCCAGGAGGGCTTGGCGAACGTGGTACCTGCACCCCTTACCACACCGGACTAGCAACAATATGGGCAGGGGCCTGCGGGTCCCTGCCCTATGTCCACCTATATTCAATTGTGGCCTGCTGACGTAAGAACGACCTTGACGGGTCATCCGGCTTACTTGCCAATCTCCTTTATATCTCGTAAATAAAGAGGTGATCTTATGCCGCCCAAAACGATGTTCGAGAAAATCTGGGATGCCCACGTGGTGCATGACGAGCCTGGACAGTCCACCCTGTTATACATTGACCTGCACCTGGTGCATGAGGTTACCTCAGCCCAAGCCTTTGAAGGGTTGCGGCTGGCAGGTCGCAAGGTACGGCGACCGGGCCTCACCGTTGCAACGGCCGACCACAACACCCCTACGTGGGACCGTTCCCTCCCGATTACCGACGAAATGTCCCGCAAGCAGCTGGAGGCCCTCTCCCGAAATGCTCCCGAGTTTGGGGTCGTCCTATACGATATGTACAGCCCGCGCCAGGGGATAGTCCACGTCATAGGCCCGGAGCAGGGCTATACCCAGCCCGGTAAGACAATTGTCTGTGGAGACAGCCATACCTCCACTCACGGGGCCTTCGGCGCTCTCGCGATGGGCATAGGTACAACCCAGGTCGAGCAGGTCCTGGCTACCCAATGCATCACTCAGGCCAAGCCCAACACCATGGAGGTGCGTGTCAACGGCCCTCTGCCCAAGGGTGTCACGGCCAAGGACCTGATATTGGCTATTATAGGTCAGATGGGGGTTGACGGTGGAAGAGGCCACGTAATCGAATATACCGGGGAGGCAATACGTTCCCTCTCCATGGAAGGCCGGATGACTGTATGCAACATGACCATAGAAGGCGGTGCCAGAGCGGGGATGATTGCGCCCGATGACATCACCTTTGATTATATGCGGGGTCGTCCCCAAGTGCCCCAGGGTGAAGAATTCGACGCGGCCGTGGAACAGTGGCGGGCTCTCCCCACCGACCCCGGAGCAAGCTACGATAAGGTGGTGGAGATTAACGCCGCATCCCTGGAGCCGTATGTAACCTGGGGAACCAACCCAGGGATGGTGGCCCCTATAACGGGGCGAGTGCCGGACCCGTCCTCCTTCGCCGTTCCCAGTGAAAGGGAAGGTGCGGAGCGCGCATTGGCATACATGGCTCTGGAGCCCAACACGCCGATTCAGGACATCAAGATTGACAGGGTGTTTCTGGGCTCCTGTACTAACTCACGTATCGAAGACCTGCGAAGCGCTGCCCGTATTATCAGAGGTCGCAAGGTGCACCCGGACGTCTATGCAATGGTCGTGCCGGGTTCAAATGCCATCAAGAGGCAGGCCGAGTCCGAGGGATTGGATGCAATCTTCAAGGACGCCGGGCTTGACTGGCGCGAGGCCGGCTGCTCCATGTGCCTGGGAATGAACCCGGATATTCTTGAACCGGGCCAGAGGTGTGCTTCGACCTCGAACCGAAACTTTGAGAATCGTCAGGGCAAGGGTGGGCGGACCCATCTGGTAAGCCCCGAAATGGCAGCAGCAGCGGCTATCGCCGGCCATTTCGTGGATACGCGGGAGTGGTAGAAGGCGGGGAGGAGACTCAGTATGGTCCAAGGACCTAATACTGTGAGATGCGGCGGGTGCGGAGGCGACGGAAGGTGGAATGGTGTATGCCCTAGATGCGGTGGTTCGGGTGCCATGGTCGTTTATCCAACCTCTGATGGCAGAGCAATGAGGTGCGGTGGATGCGGAGGCGACGGAAGGTAGAACGGCGTGTGCCCTGGATGCGGCGGTTGTGGTTGGGAAGGACGAATCAAGACGTAAGCGCTACAATTGTGGTGTACTTATATTTCACCATAGGAGAAAAACATTGGAACCTTTTGTGAAATTGAACGGCATAGTCGCCCCTCTGGAGAGGGCCAACGTGGACACAGACCAGATTATTCCAGCTGTGTACCTGAAAAGCATTGAGCGCACGGGATTTGGCTCCGTTCTCTTTGCCCCCTGGCGTTTCAACGGAGATGGAAGCCCGAACTCGGACTTCGTTCTCAACGTCCCCAGCTATCGGAACGCCCGCATTCTGGTGGCCGGCCGCAACTTCGGCTGCGGCTCATCCCGGGAACATGCCCCCTGGGCACTGCGCGACTACGGCTTCCTGGCGATTATTGCCCCTAGCTTCGCCGACATATTTCAGAAGAACTGCTTTGACAATGGCATCGTTCCCGTCCTCCTTGACGACGAGCAGGTCGCCCAGGTTATGGCTAAAGCGAAAGGAAACCCCGGGTACGAGATGACCGTTGACCTTGAGTCTTGTCGGTTGATAGACGAGGATGGTCTTGATATTCCCTTCAAAGTGCACAGCGACCCGGCCACCCACGAGTTTCGCCGCTATTGTCTGCTGAACGGCCTGGACGACATCGGCTTGACCTTGCAGCACGAGGACAAAATTGCTGCTTACGAGGCCCGGCGCGGCCTGTAGACATGAATGACAGGCCGTGGTATCAGAATTTTTTCGGGCAGCGGTATCTTGACAGCTACAGCTATATCCTTACTCCTGAACAAACCCTTCGGCAGGTAGACTTTATTGAAAGGGTCCTAGGGTTGCCTTCGGGTGGCAAAATACTGGACCTCTGCTGTGGGCATGGCCGCCACTTGGTCGAGCTTGCCAGTCGTGGCTATCAGATGACGGGGTTGGACCTGGACCCTTTGTACCTGGGAATGGCCCACCATGCTGCACAAGAGCGGGACCTGCAAGTGCGCCTGGAGTGCAGGGATATGCGGGGCATACCTTATGCCGATGAGTTTGACGCAGTAATAAATATCTTCACTTCCTTCGGCTACCTGGAGAGCGATGAAGAGGACCAGAAGGTGCTTGACGGGGTCGCTAAGGCACTGAAGCCGGGAGGCCTCTTTCTGATGGAGCTTTTGTGCCGGGACTACATGATGCGTATCTTCCGCAGCCGGGACTGGTACGAGACTCCGGCAGGGGTGCGGGTCCTGGAGGAGCGAACCTTCGACCCTCTGACCGGACGGAATAACGCTCGCCAAATTGCCTTCTACCCCGACGGACATCTGAGCGAGGCATACAGCAGCTTGAGAGTTTATACGCTCACCGAGCTTGCCCGGATGCTTGGTAGCGCCGGTCTCAAGGTAGAGGCCACCTATGGGGATATGTCTGAAGAGCCTTACACCTTCGACAGCCGGTTGGCTATCCTCGCCAGGAAGAACTGACCGTGCTCCACTGGCGCAGGCTAGTGGAAAGGCGATAGCTTGCGCATGAGTGTCCACCAGGGTGACGCCCAGAAGTAGTTCTCAAGCATTTCGTGTACCTTGCTTGTGGCATTGCCTATCAC
>JAGWBG010000099.1:10922-16433 GCA_021296015.1 Dehalococcoidia bacterium
CAACCAGCGACGACCATCGGGTCGCGCTTTCGTGTCTTGAGGATGAACGAGCACCTTCAGACTTGCACGGTTGCTAAGGTTAGGAATCGTCCCCGTGTGGTCGGGGTGAGCGTGGGTGAGGATTAGGTAACGAAGCTCGGATGGGTCCCTGCCCAGGTGGTCTATATAACGGAGAATCTTTCCCGTGTTGAAGGGAAGGGCGGCATCCACCAGGTCTAAGCCGTCATCGTCCACCAAGAGGTAGACATTGCCGCCCCATGTACCGTCTATCTTGTGTATGCCGGGTACGACCTCCAAGCTACTCCTCCAGGATTATCTCACCGCTCTTGCCGCCCCGCTTCCTCGCCAGCCGTATATCCTGGATGCGCATCCCCCTGTCCACCGACTTGCACATATCGTAAATGGTCAAGGCGGCCACCGACACGGCGGTAAGGGCCTCCATCTCCACGCCAGTCTTGGCCTCCGTCCTGGCGGTAGCGGTGATGTGGACGCCACACTCATCATCATCCGCCTGGAGCTCCACCACCACCTGGTCAAGGGGTATGGGGTGGCACAGGGGAATGAGTTGGGATGTTTGTTTCGCCCCCATAATCCCGGCCAGCCTGGCGATGGTGAACACGTCGCCCTTCTTTACCAGGCCCTCTTTTACCAGGCGCAGGGTCTCTTCCTGCATGGAGACGAAGCCCCGGGCAACGGCCTCCCGCTCCGTCTCCGGCTTCCAGCCCACGTCCACCATGCTGGCCTGCCCGTGTTCGTCCAGATGGGTGAGGCCTGGGGGAGTGGGGTTATTGGAATCATTCCTAACGCCGTCTTCCATAGCCACTCCTTCCGTAACCTCCGGCCGACCTGTCTGCGTGCGACGCACGGGCAGTCGTGGCCTCATAGCCTTCGTCTGCTGGCAAGTTCGGTTGACGGGCTGCTCCGGTAGCCAGTTGGTCGCAGCGTTCGTTTTCCCTGTTGCCAGCGTGGCCCCTGACCCATCTAAACTCCACGTTGTGGTACTCACAAAGCCTCAAGAGCCTTTTCCACAGGTCGGGATTCAATGCTTCCTCTCTCTTATTACGTTTCCAGCCGTTTGCTTCCCACTTCCATGCCCAACCCTTCTCGACGGCATTGACCACGTATTGGGAATCGCTGTAGAGAGTAACCCGGCACTCTTCTTTGAGGGCTTCCAGGCCCACGATTGCGGCCAGAATTTCCATCCGGTTGTTGGTGGTCCTGCGGTAGCCGCCGGATAGCTCCTTGCGATGGCTCCCGTGCAGTAGCACCACGCCATAGCCCCCGGGCCCTGGATTACCGGTACACGCGCCGTCGGTGTAGATAACGATATGTTTTAGCTCTGTCATTCAACTCCAGGTGCAATCTATACTCTACAAGACGATACCTTTTTCTCTAAAATGCTGGATTAGCGCATATATCCTCTTGATATATGTGGCAAATTGCCCAAGATTTGCCAGAATAACTTCTCCGACTAGATCTGGGATATCCTGTGGATGACCAATTTCATTCCTTGTGATTCGGTAAAACTGAAACATTGCACCAATTATGGTGTCTAGATCTTGAGACAAAGCAGTTTCTGTTGGCTTGCTCTTACAGCTCTTATATGACTGGATAAACTCCTCATATTTCTTCGATATCGATCGGTTCTTTATTCTATCTAGAAAGCTCTTTTGGTTTTTCTTATCTGATATGGATTTAGTATAGGTATCAATAAGGTTGCTTATTGCCTTCTCAGAAGCCACTCCGATCATAAAGGCGGCACCGAGCAATGCATCGGCATGTACGCAACGGATTGCTTCTTCCACATATCTTATAATTACTGGGTCGCAATCAGGAACACCTTCTCTAATTGTTTCAGGGAGCTTGTCTATCTCAAACGGCAGAGCTTGTCCAGGGGCAGCATTGCCGTCATCAATAGCAACCTTCATACTGTCGAGAAGTTTCTTAAGTGTTGAATCCTTACCCTGAACGGTAATTGACCCAGTGTTGTAGATACTAACGTAGGCCACCTGGGTACCATTGCGAACTTTAAGCTTGTCGCAGTGCTGCTCTTCAGTCGCCTCATACTCTAAATTTTGACGCTCTAGGAAGGAAGTCACCGTTTGAAAGACTTTTTCTTCTCCAATTGGCACATTGTCTCTCCGATACGCAGATATTGCCCCCATCCATGGCTATAGAGCACGGAGCCCAAAACTCCTTACTCGCCAATCTGATGCGTCTTGTTCATCTTCGTCTCAAGCTCGGCATGTCTTACAAGGTTTATATCCTTGCTCGACGGCATCGTCGTGAGAAGCGAATCTAATGGGGTCCCAGACAGGTTCCATCCAGTGGCAAGATGAGGTGTGAAAGGTGTTACTCCGCGGGCTAGCGATGAAATCCTGATTCTCAATGTCTCCACATTCAAATTCCGAGAGACGGTCATTGAGGTTGTCAACCTCCTTTCGCAGGTCGTCATTCTCCTTCCGCAGGTTGTCGTTCGCATCCCGCAGAGCCTTATTGTTCACATACAGGACCTCAAGTTTGTCAAGCATTTGAGGCAGATACTTGACTCACAGGTTCTCATATATTCTGGGACCTATCTTACGTAGGAGGTTGAGGTGATTACGAAGAACCTTAGGGTCAACCGTCACCATCAGAATCCTCTTATCAGGTCAAACTCCGTTTCATTGTAGTCACTCGACTGCCGAGCAAATTTCTCGCTTACCCGCCAATCTGGTACATCTCTATCTTCTTCGATGCGTTGTCCTGGGCAGTGGCGAAGGACCGTAGCTCGGAGTACCGGTCTTCCCTGCGACCCCAGATGCCTGTAATCAGGTCTCTGAGGGCATCGTCGGTGGCCCCGCTCCTCATGGGGCCTCTGAGGTCGGTGCCCTGGCTGGCAAACAGGCAGGTGAACAGCTTGCCATCTGTTGAAAGCCTGGCCCTGGTGCAGTCTCCGCAGAAGGGCTTGGTAACTGACGCGATAACGCCTATTTCGCCGCCGCCGTCAACGTACCGGTAGCGCAGGGCTACCTCCCCCCTGTAATTCTGCTCTACCGGCTCCAGGGGCATCTCGGCATTGATTCTCTCGATAATCTCGTCGGCGGGGACCACCTGGTCCAGCTTCCACCCGTTCAGGTTTCCCACGTCCATGTACTCGATGAACCGCAGGACATGGCCGGTGCCTTTGAAATACCTGGCCAGGTCAACGATGGTATGGTCGTTCATGCCCCTCTGGACTACGGCATTGATTTTTATTGGATGCAGGCCAACTTTGTCGGCCTTCTTGATTCCTTCCAACACCCTCCCTGTGCCGTAATTCCGGCCATTCATCGTCTTGAACACTTCTTCATCCAGGGAGTCCAAGCTCTCAGTATTCCTCTGTAGCCCCGCGTCCTTGAGGGCCTGGGCATTCTCGGCCAGCAAATACCCGTTGGTGGTAAGGGTCAGGTCGTCTCTGCCGTCTATCCGTGAGAGAAGTCCACCCAGGTTCTCCAGTCCATTTCGTACCAGCGGCTCTCCCCCGGAGAGCCGTACTTTCGTCACACCCAGGTCGGCAAACAGGCGGGTCAGCCGGGCAATCTCCTCGAATGTCAGCAACTCCGCCCTGGGGAGAAACGCGTATTTCTCGCCGTATATCTCGGCTGGCATACAGTAGGGACATCGAAAGTTGCATCTATCGGTGACTGAAATTCTCAGGTCCCTGATTGCTCTGCCAAAACTATCTCTGATTGTGTTCCGCATTACTGTCCTGAGTCCTTATTAAGCTTGGGATGATAAGCCTTCAATAGGGTTACCGCTTTGCCCGCCGCCTGTGCCCTGTGACTGAGGGCGTTCTTCTCCCCCAGGGATAGCTCCGCCATCGTCCGGCCCAGGTGGGGTAGATAAAATACCGGGTCGTACCCGAAGCCGTTACCCCCTTTAGGCTCGTACTGTATGATCCCTTCCACCGCTCCTGTTACCGTCTCCGGTTCATCGGAGGGCTGGGCGATGGCGATTACGCACTTGAAGCGTCCGCTCCGGTCTTCCCACTTTACATTCTGCATGTTCGCCAGGAGAAGAGCCACGCGGCCCTCGTCGGTCAGCCCTGGTCCACCGTACCGTGCCGACTTCACGCCGGGCGAGCCGTTCAGGGCGTCTACCTCCAGGCCGGAGTCGTCAGCCAGCGAGAGGAGGTCGCTTGAGGCGGCGTATGCCCGCGCCTTGATGCAAGCGTTTTCCTCGAAGGTGCTTCCTGTCTCTTCCACCTCGTCCGCAATGCCAATCTCCTCCAGGGAGGTAATCTCAAAGGGGATGCCCCGGAGAAGCTGCCTATACTCCCTGACCTTGCCCGGATTCCTGGTCGCTACCAGCAGCCTCCGGGGTGCCTTTGATTCCAAGTAACTTTCGTTCAAACCCTGACTGACTCCTGACCCTTGTTAGGGAACCTCCGAACAAGCTCTGTCATTACGGCGCAGGCTGGAATCCACCCCCGTCCCAACTCTGGATTCTGACTTTCGCCAGAATGACGAGAGGGGTTGATTTAGATACTTACTCATGTATCAGCAGAACCCATCAGGGTATATTCTATCTTTCCATTGATGACCAGTAAAGTCATAGGGCCTGTGGAGACTGATTCTCGCGCTCCACAGGCCCTGCAATTCAGATTTCCAGGCCCGTCTTCTGTCTACGTCTGCCCTAGTCGGCCCGGCCTCTCGGTGGGACGTCAGGCGTCCCGACGGCCCTGGGCTTCTATCCTGGCGAGAATGTCTCGAATCTCGGTCAAGATCTCCGGCGCGGGGCCGGCCGGTCCTGCGGGGGCCGGCAAGGCCT
Source organism: Dehalococcoidia bacterium (assembly GCA_021296015.1). Classification (GTDB taxonomy): domain Bacteria; phylum Chloroflexota; class Dehalococcoidia; order Lucifugimonadales; family JAGWBF01; genus JAGWBG01. The sequence continues at coordinate 15,714 of JAGWBG010000099.1, forward strand.
CACCGCTGCCCAAGACCTTCTGCCGTTGGCGCAGTATCAAGTCGCGGAACTCGACCGCGTCAATCACCCCCACGAGGTCTCCCTCACTGCTGGCGGACTGGCCCGACTGGCCGGCAGTCTCCAACCGTATCCCACGCAGGCCATAGTAGCGCATGACGGGGCCGTCGTGCAGTCGGACGTCGGTAATCCTGTTCAGGGGAATGGTTGACTCTTTGCGAAAGAAGACGCCCTTGCGTATCTCGACCGCGTGGGTGGTGAGACGGGCGGAGATGCGCCGGAGGTATTCCGGGTAGTACCAGAGGCTGAACAAGAGCATGAACGGGATGAGCAGGATACCGGCCACGGCGACGAGGCACCATAGAGCAACCATCACCCGACCATGCGAGGCGATTTTCGGGTCGAAGCGAGCTTCGTACAGCGTCTCTCCCATGACCTCGCGGTTGTCTTGGCTGCTCATCGTCGCTGCCTCCTCCAGAGGCCTAGCCGTATCACCCGACCGTCTGCTTGGGCCATCGCCGCAACGATTCTTCTACAACGGCGCCGCATGACCGTCAACGGGTTCCCCTTAGTCCTCTTTGTATGAACAGGCTCTAGTCGGCGGTCGCTTTTTCTGCCGGGATGCCTGCTCCCTTGCCATTCCTGAAGGCGAACCTGTCTACAAGATCGGTCACCGTGGTGCGGAATCCACTGTATTCCAGTTCGGTATAGGGCAGCATCGCC
>JAGWBG010000099.1:16492-17364 GCA_021296015.1 Dehalococcoidia bacterium
TGTCGAAGAAGTCTATGAAAGAGTCGGAGAAATGGCCTGTCGCATCAAGGGAGAATCCAGAGCAGGAGACGAGAGGCAGACAGTACACCCCTGTTACCGCCGTGTTCAAGGGAACGGGCATTAGGGGCATTACGTGGGACCCGCGAGCGTCGCCACCCACGAAATGGGCCTTGGCGTAGGGGGAGCTGAGCTCCTCCGGGGCGGGGAAAATACCCTGGTTGCGCACAATCGCTATCGGGTCGTCCTTGCCCGTATAGGAGCCGGCGATGTTGTGCAACCGCTGGGCTGAGACCGACACGGCCTGCTCTCCGTGGGTCCGGGAATAAATCCCGTCTATGGCGAACCGCTCATTATCGCGCAGGAGTGCCGACAGGCCGTAGTAGTCCTCCGGGGCGTTAAGTCCCCTTCCGTGTTGTTCATGTCTATGACGTGGAAGGTGAATCCCTTCATCATCTGAGGCAGCATGAGTCCGGCGCAATACATGGGGTCGGCGAATCCCAGGAACATGGGCAGGTTATAAGCCCCCGGGCCGCACTTGTCGGCTGCCATCATCATAAACGACTCTGCGTCGCGGACCCTATTGGTCTTGCCCGGGTCGTGGTTGAACTCTATCTCGGCGACCGCTGGCCCTGCGCCGCGAACGTTTCCTGAGGGAGCATCCACCAGCAAGTCCTGTCCCGCACCGTAGAGGCCATACTGCTGGGCGATGCCAGTGGCTTTTATAAAGGCGCTCCACGCGAACTGGTGAACGTCAACGTCGTCGGGGCCACGGGTGTGGGACATGAGGATGGCTATGTCGTCCCCAGTGTGGGACACAAAGGCGTCAATTATACGGCCGTTCTCGTTAGCGGCCTGGGAGGGTGCGCGCCCCG
>JAGWBG010000100.1 GCA_021296015.1 Dehalococcoidia bacterium
GATAGAAGTCCTCCACTCTTTGCAGACCACGCCCCAGGAGAGGGACTGCCTCCTTTCCGCCCCCAAAGAACATGTGGATCCTGCTGAGGTTGTCCTGTACCTGGGCTGTAATGTGATGAGGAATGCCCACCTTGTGCGAACGGCGGTAGATGTATTCAAGCTGCTGGACGTGGACTTTGTAACCGTGGGCGGCGGTTCCTATTGCTGCGGTATCCAGCATTTCCAGAATGGAGACGCCGAGTCTGCCAACGCCATGGCCAAATCTACGGTGAAAAACTTCCAGAAGTTCCAGCCGGAGCAGGTGGTGATGTGGTGTCCGTCGTGCATCTACTTTTATGACGAGGTCATGGAGATGCGGGAGGACTTCTCTTTTCAACACGTCACCCAATTTTTGGTGGAGAACCTGCACAAGCTGAGCTTCCGGCAACAGGTAGAGCAAAAAGTGGCCCTCCACTACCACACCGGGCGTCCCCAGTCCGATGAGGAAGCGCGCTGCGCTATGAAGCTCCTGTCAATGGTCCCAGGTGTGGAGCTAATAGATGTGGGCACCGACCCCCGGCTGGGGCGTCATTGCACGGGACGTGTACGGGAGCAGGTGGGGACTCAGGAATGGGACGACATGGTTGCCGATTCCTTCCGGCGGGCGGTCGAAGCCGGGGTGGATACCTATGCCACCCTGTATCACGGGTGCCACCGCATCCTGTGTGGCCATGAGCAGGACTACCCCCTCAAGGTGGAGCACTATCTCACCGTGGTGGGTAGAGCGCTGGGAATAGAGCATGAGGACCTTTTCAAGAAGTATGCTATGATGGGCGACGCCGAGGCTATATTTGCTGAGACAAGCCCCTGTGCTCAGGCCAGCGGGGTAACAGCTGAAGAGGCTCAGACCTTAATCCAAAAGAACTTCGTGGAGAAGAAAGTATTTTAGCTGCGTTCTTGACGGGAGGTGACACATGGCAGAGAACAACGGTAATCTTGAGATAGAAATACTCTATTGCCACCATTGAGGCCACGCACTGAGAGCTGTCTGGATGGCAGGTGAGGCACTGAACCGGGTGGGCGACCATATAAGCTCCTTCAAGCTCATACCCGGTGGACATGGCAAGTTCGACATACGCATTAATGGCGAGCTGGTGGCGGAGCATCGCCACGAGCCCAACGCCCATATCTTTCCGGACCTTCAGGACTTGCTGAAGGCAGTTAATGAGAGGGTGGGTGAAACAGTATCATAGCTGAGGAGTAGTCATGGCGAGAATCAAGCACATTGCTTTGTCAACCGAGGACCCGGCAAAGACCGCCGATTTCTACAAGGAGGTCTTCGGACTGAAGGAGCTACGCCGGAGCCCAGCCGACTCCGGGGCGGATGGCGTCTGGCTCACGGACGGCTACATATACTTCGCAGTCCTCAAGCACGGGAGCGAAGAGGCACCTAACCTGGGAGAGGGGCCGTCAACCGTCGTCGGCATTCACCACATCGGGTTCTACGTGGACGACCTTGAGGAGGCGTGCAGTACCATAGAGGGTGCAAACGCTACGGAATGTGAATGCAGCACCGCCGCCAACCGCAAGTACAAAGGCCCCGACGGTCTTATGATTGACCTTCGTGCCAGGGGGTGGGACGAGCGGATCAAAGCAAAGACCCAGTTGTTCTATTTGTCCCCTGTCCCCCCGGATTAATCCCATAGCCGAGACTCCCAAACGCTCCTGAGAATCGAGGCAGGGCTAATTAGCTCCTGCCTCAACCTCTGCCAGGAACTCAAGCACCCGACTGACGTACTTGTCCGGTGCTTCAGAGTGGGGCGGGACCTCTGCCCATCTGGAGTTTGGGATAAGCCGATGTACCGCCTCCGCCACCTCGCGTGGGTGGACGTCATCGTGTCCCGGCATGACCAGGGTCGGTGTCCGGATGCCCTTGAGCATCTCCTTGGTCATGCCAAGGCTCACGTAGGGACCGTCAAAGAGGGCGCGGATAGTGTCACGCATGACCTGCCCAAAGTCCTCGGGCGCCATGGATTCCAAAGTACGTCTGAACTCAGGGTCGTATTGGACCTGATCGGGAACAAATGGAGCACACCGGTCACTTCGGTCAAGGGCAGCAACTACTGCTTTCATACCCTGATTGGCGGCCATGTCCAGGCTTCTGAATAGCTTCGTTCCAAGGTAGGAGTTACACATAATGCCACCGGCGATATTTGATGGGAATATCGCCCGAACCCTATTGGGATAACGGGCAGCGCACCCCATCGAGATGCCCGGGGCAAAGGAGCCGCCACCCAGGTATGCTTGCTCTATGTCTAGAGCATCCATCAGACCCACCAGGTCCTGACACACCATGTCCCAGGTCTGCACCACAATTGGGCTTCTGGACTGGCCGCCAAAGCGCCGGTCATAGGAAATGACCCGGTGCTCTTGGGAAAGTCCTTCCATCACCGGTCGGTAGCCCTCCAGAAGGCCGTTAAGGCCCCCCGCCGACAGGATAATGGGAGGCCCACTGCCGGTCTCTTCATAGTAAATTTCTGCGCCGTTTACCTTGGCTCTAGGCATAGCTCTACCTCCTTCTGCCTATTGGCTATCTATCTGGAATTGCCCAAGCTTTGATTAGATGATGGGCAATGGCTATGGGGCCGGGAACCATCAGGTTGTCACTCTTCCCCTCCAGTGCCAGGAGGGTTTCCTCACGGTGAAACCACCTCACGCTCGCCATCTCTTCGGTGTCCATTGATATTTCCGTGGTCGCCGCATCGGCAAGGCAGCCAATCATAAGGGACGATGGGAAGGGCCAGGGCTGGGAAGAATGATACCGGACATTCTTTACCTTGATTCCGGCTTCCTCCATCACCTCTCTGGCCACCGCCTCCTCGATTGATTCCCCCTGGTCCATGAAACCCGCCAGGGCGGAATACATGTTCATCCTGGACAGCCGACCACGGGACTGACCCAGCAGGCAATAGTCATTGTCGGACACCACAGTGATTACCACGGGGTCGGTGCGGGGGAAATGTTCCGTATCACAATTGGTACAATATCTTACCTGTCCACCACGCCTCACCAGCGTTTCGTGCCCGCATTTTGAGCAAAACCCGTGAGTATTGTGCCAGTTGATTTGTGCCCTCGCCTGTGCAACGATTCCAGATTCCGACCGATTTACCAGGTCTGTCACAGACCTGGCATCCTCAAATTTCCAATTCCCGCTCTCATTGAACTACTGGACGGCCTGGGTGTTTTGAGACACATCTATGGCAAAATGGGCCACGCCATCCGATAGGCCCAGAAAAATTGCGCCGGTATTAACTCCCAACCGCCCCAGATCATCCTGGTTCAGCCACCCCAGGCCATGTTGTGGGCCTTCGGATATAAGGACGTTCAGGTCCTGCATGGGTAGGAACCTGCTCCGTGGGTCCTTAGCCCTGTCACTAATCCACCCTTCATCACGGCGCTCACGGTCACCCCTGTCCAGAGGGTTGCCGGAATATATATGTGATACGTTTGAAATACTTGGTTGCTCGTTGCTCATAGCCCTCTCCTCAAGGAGATATGCCGCCTTCCTTGCCCTGACTCCAGCGCCAACCTTAGCTCTGTAACGCGGCTATAACACGTTGGTCTTGCTTCTCCGCAAGCCTGATTAACTGGCGCTCCGGCACGCTCGATTGGAACGACCTCCACACTACAGAGGCAATCACTACCTCTCTTAGGAAACTAAGGCTGATCAAGTCAACGATGACAGGCATATCGAATGCGGTGCCTGAAGCGTTCACGTGCAGGGCAAAAGTACCATCACCCGTCTTCGGACGCACAAGCTCCTCCAACTCGATGAGGTTACTATACTGTGCGGAATATCGCCTCCTCAGGTTGTCTTCAAGACCCGCTCGCATGGCCCAGAAGGCTGCCTGCGCTCCTTCCTCGGTGCGGAAAATTGCCGCCGATGATTGTATCAGATCGCCCAACATGTCCGTTTCGTCCGTTTCAAAGGTCGTCTCGAATCCCCCGTACCTTCCCCAGTATTCAAAGCTCTTGATCCATTTGTCCCGGTCCGACCAGGCTCTTGAAGCAGATATGTTGTCCCAGGGTTCCTCTTCATAAAGGGAGAACCCTTGTGGGAGATCGGTTCTTGCAAGGACCATCTCCTTAGGATCGGGGGTCCCGGGAATTCGGTCTCGTGACTCCACTGCTTGTTCCCCCACGTGACGGCCTTTAATGCCGGGTTAAGGATCGTATTATGATGTTCGAGCCTCAGGATGATCGAGATGATGGGCCGTATCAAGTCCCAATTGCCACGCAAGTGACCGTCCGCATTACTCCGCTGAGGGCATGAATCCGTTGCTCTACCAGACGGCCCACGGCGTTTATGTCTTCAGCCTCTATCACGACGATAACATCGTAGGGCCCCGTCACCAGGTCAGCCGATTGTATGCCGTTAACACCCTTGAGCGTGTTGGCAATTTCCCTCGTTTTTCCCACAGATGTTTCTATGAAGATAAATGCTTTAGTTGACATAACAGACCCCTCTATTGATAAAGATTCATCCCCCACGTATGAGTCACCTGTGCCGGATAATGCCTATGTCAAGGGGGATGCTCCATAGCAGACCGGCTGCCCTCAGAAGGCAGCTTTACCGGAAGGTCGTCCATCCTGCGGCGGATTACCTCGCTTCCCAATTCTCTGCTACGGGTGTTGTGGCAAGCTTAAGGAAGCTATCCTCTCCGCTCGGCGTAAACCTGCCGCGCTCTGTCTATGGCTTGAACTCTTCCCGATACGAGTGTCTCTTGACGCTCAACAGCCCACCGATTGGACGCCATTGTGCTCAGCGCCGTCCCTTGGAAATGGGGCATTACGTAGCGTGCCAGCAACTCGTAGCTATTGAGTATCTTTTCCCTGGGTGCCCAATCTATGGTCTGTACCAGGAACCCGCCGAAGCCTCCGCTTTGCGCCTCAAGTCGCTTGATACCCTCGATGCAGTCGTCGGGAGTACCCACAATCCAGGAGGTATTCTCTGTCATGTGGTCTATAACCTTTTCCAGGGGGCCGTCAAATCCGGCCTTGCGTCCGTTTGTGCCTTCCGTGTAATCCCGAAGGAAGCGTCCGCCCCCTATCCTGGCGTCGTTCATCGCCTCCTCGCGGCTTTCTGCCAGATGCACCGGGATTACCAGCCGCCAGTCGTGGCGATTCACCACTTGCCCATGCTCCGCTGCGGAATCCTCGGCGATGGTCCATAGTGCGTTCAGGTCAGAAGGGCCGGACGATGGGTCTCTGGGCACTGTGATAGTCAGGACTGATGCCCCATATTTGCCGGCCAGCGCCACTCCGGCCGGAGATTGTACCGAAGCAACCGCGGTGGGCATGTGGGGCTTTTGAAACGGACGGAGATGGACTAAAGCTTCCTTTAGCTCAAACCAGTCACTCTTGTAGGTGATGGGTTCAGTCTCGGTAAACAACCGGAGGATGATGCCAAGGGCCTCGTCCATTCTTTCCCGTTGAGTGGTGGGGTCAATACCCATCATGTAAGCGTCGCCGGGCAGAGCGCCGGGTCCGACCCCCAGTATCACCCTGCCGTGGGTCATGTGGTCCAGTTGTGCCATGCGGTTTGCGACCATCAATGGATGATGATATGGCAGGCTAATTACTCCTGTGCCAAGCTTGATGCAGCGCGTTCGCTCGGCCGCCGCCGCGATAAACACCTCGGGAGAAGAGATTATTTCCCATCCGGCACTATGATGCTCACCTATCCAGGCTTCGTCATAGCCCAGGGCGTCAAGCCACTGGATTAGTTCCAGGTCGCGGTCCAGGGCCAACGTAGGGTTCTCTCCGGCGCGGTGAAAAGGCCCCAGAAATATCCCGAACTTCATTCGCTCAGGCAAAGTCATCACTGTCCCCCTCATGTCTTGTCCAACACGACGGCAGTCAGACGGGTCTAGTCGTAGTACGTGCCTTCATATCGTTGGGCTTTTGGAAATTATAGGTGTCTGGGCAAGTTTAAGCAACCGCGAGCGGGCAGGGTCGAGATGTGCTGGTCGGGGCGGGCAGGTTCGAACTGCCGACCTCCTGGTCCCAAACCAGGCGCGCTA
>JAGWBG010000101.1 GCA_021296015.1 Dehalococcoidia bacterium
CGGACATAGCTCCGCTATTCTCTTGAAACGGTATATTAGGGTTGCATTGCCAGACTGTAAACCTTGAAAGACGGGTCCGCTTGTGGGTTGTGTACAATCAATTAACAGCCCAATCCTGTATGTAGGCTGGTCTTTAATCGGAGCAGTGAGCACTCCTGTCTCATCCACAAAGGCCGGACAGACTTCCATAGCCATGTGGAAATTATAGCACCGTCCGGCGCATCAGGTCGTATCCGATGATGGGAACGTGACCTGAGCGTTTCCGGGTTGGAGCCAAGTTGACGCTTATCCCTAGCTGTGTTACCATCCCTGTTGAATTGCACCGGGCCTATCCGAGTGCGCTGACGGCCTTAGAAACGGTGTGCGGTCCGGGGCCATCCCCAGTCTTGTCGGGTGGAAATAACCAGGATGACGTTTGACCAAGAGTTGACCAAAGTATCTCCTCACGGAGATACGGTCTTGACCATTGGGACCTTTGACGGGGTGCATCTGGGCCATCAACAATTGTTGCAACACCTCAAAGCGGCGGCTTCTAGTGAAGGCCTGCTGTCCGCCGTCCTGACTTTCAGAAATCATCCCAGACTGGTACTGACCCCGGGCGTAAGCCTGCGATACATAACGGCCCTGGATGAGAGAGTGGCCCTCCTGAAAGGCCAGGGGATAGACCTGGTAATCTCCATGGACTTCACCGAGGAGCTTTCCCTCCTGAGGGCATCGGAATTTGCATCCCTGCTTTCCAAACGCTTGAAGATGAAGGGACTCATCGTGGGGCCTGACTTCGCCCTGGGACACAATCGAGAAGGGGACATACCCGCCCTCAAGCAGTTTGGAGCAGAGTTGGGTTTCTGGGTAAAACCGGTGGAGCCGGTCCTGGTGGACAGAATCGTCATCAGAAGCAGCGTAATACGCAGTCTGATGACACAGGGAGACGTGGAGAACGCCAGTCGGATGCTGGGACGCTGGTACTCCCTCACGGGCACGGTGGTGGAGGGAGACCGTCGTGGCCGGGAGTTGGGGTTTCCTACCGCCAACCTCTCCGTGGGACCTGATCTTGTTATACCCGCCGATGGCATATATGCCACCTGGGCCGTGGTGGGGGGCCAGCGCTACCAGGCAGCCACCAGCATAGGTGTGCGGCCCACTTTTGGAGTAAAGGGCAGGACCGTGGAAGTATTTATCATGGACTTTCAGGAGGACATCTACGGGAGCACCGTAACCCTGGAGTTCGTCCGGCGACTGAGGTCTGAGGAGGCCTTCTCCAGCATTGAGGCCCTTGTTAAACAGATGAACGTGGACGTGGAACAAGCCAGAGAAGTCCTCTCCCGCCCGCCAGAGGTCTTCAGAAGCTAGTCGCAGGCTGCTCTATCAAAAACACCCTGGTGGCTGAGTCTAGCCCAACCATTGCGCTAAGTACATCAAAGGGAAACGGTAAAGCCGTGCTCGATGCAGTTACCCTTGACACAATAACGGCCCGAGGCGTGAGCGAGATAATCGTCAAAGGGGAGTTCGAGAGACTCCTCCAGAACGGCAACCCCCTGCGTCTGAAGATGGGCTTCGACCCCAGCAGGCCTGATATTCATCTGGGCCACGTAGTGGGGCTGCGGAAGCTGCGCCAGCTACAGGAGTTGGGCCACCAGGTAATACTTATCGTCGGCGACTGGACGGCACAGATAGGTGACCCCAGCGGCCAGTCAGCCACACGCACCATGCTAACCCACGAAGAGGTCGTGTCCAACGCCGAGTCCTATATGCGCCAGTTCTTCAAGGTGGTGGACAAGGACCGCACTCAGGCCGTATGGCAGAGTGAGTGGTTCGGCAAGTTCACCCTGGCCGACGTGATACGTCTCACCAGCCGGTTTACCATCGCCCAGTTCCTGGAGCGTGACGACTTTGCCCGGCGATTCGAGGCCCACAGGCCCATAGCCATCACGGAGCTCCTTTATCCCCTGCTCCAGGCCTACGACTCGGTGGTCATAAACTCGGACGTGGAATTTGGAGGCACGGACCAGAAGTTTAACCTCCTGGTCGGGAGAGAGCTTCAGGAGATGATGGGCCAGCGCCCACAGCAGTGTTTCCTCATGCCGATTCTGGTGGGCACCGACGGGTCGCGGAAGATGAGCAAAAGCCTGGAGAACTACATAGCTGTCGAGGACCCGCCCAACGACATGTACGGCAAGGTGATGTCACTGCCTGACGGCCTCATCATGCAATACTTCGAGTACCTCACCGACGTGGCACGGGAGGAGTTGAAGGAGATGAGCCTTGCTATGGAGGCGGACTCAGTGAACCCCATGGAGCTAAAGAAGCGTCTGGCGGGCGAGATAACCGGCCAGTTCCATGGCGCTGAGGACGCAAGGGCAGCCGCGGAGCATTTCGAGAGAGTAGTACAGCGACGGGAGGCGCCGGAGGATGGCCAGCAATACCTGCAAGTTGCGCTGGAAGGAAGTACGTCCACGTCGGATGAGTTCGTAAGGGCCTTCCCAACCAGAAGCCGCAACGAGCTAAAGCGGCTAATCAGTCAGGGGGCCGTGGAGTACAACGGCCAGAAAATCTATAACGAAGTGATGCACCAGCCGGGAGAGATAATAAAGTTTGGCAGACGGCAGTTCGTCAAGACGGTTGACTTTGATACAGAAAAATAAGGAGGCAACGTGAAAATTCCCCGACAGAATCTCAGGACCCCAGGCCCCACCCCATCCCCGCCCGAGGTGCTGGAGGCCATGAGCACCTCTATGATTAACCACAGAGGGCCTGAGTTCAGAGAGCTTATCATTGGCATTACGGAGAAGATGAAGCAGGTCTACATGACCCAGAACCGAATGTATATCCTCACCGCCTCCGGCACCGGCGCTCTGGAGGCCGCGGTGGTCAACACCCTTTCTCCGGGAGACAAGGTCCTGGCCGTGAGCGTGGGCTACTTCGGAGACCGCTTCACCGATGTTACCAGGGTCTACGGAGCCGACGTGATAAAGATGGACTTTGAGTGGGGCACGGCCGCCGACCCCGACGCCATCCGCGAGGCCCTAAGAGCAGACCCGGATATAAGGGCAGTCCAGGTAACCCACAACGAGACTTCAACCGGCATCACCAACGACCTGGCAAGCATATCAAAGGTGGTGAAAGAGGAGTCCAACGCGTTGCTGCTGGTGGACGCGGTAAGCAGCATGGGTTGTGTGCCCCTCCCCACCGACGAGTTGCGCTGCGACATGGTGTGCACGGCCTCTCAGAAGGGGCTGATGGTCCCGCCGGGCCTCTCCTTCGTAAGCGTCAGCGAGGAGGCGTGGGAGGCCCGGGAGACCGCGAAGATGCCGCGCTTCTACTTCGACCTACCGGCGGCCCAGCGCTACCTGGAACGGGGACAGACTCCCTGGACTCCCAACTTATCACTCTTCTACGGCCTGGACGTGGCCCTGGACATGATGCTAAAAGAGGGTATGGAGAACGTCTTCAAGCGCCACAAGCATATCGCCAACATGACCCGCCAGGGCGTCAGGGCGCTCGGCCTCGAGCTTCTTGCAGACGAGGCCCATGCCTCCGACACCGTGACATCGGTCAAGGTCCCCGAAGGCGTGGACGCAGGGAAACTGTCGGCGATTATGCAAACGGAACATTCCGTAGTGCTGGCAGGGGGGCAGGGAGTTCTTCAGGGCAAGGTATTCCGTATCGGCCACATGGGCCTGGTGCCCGAGGAGGATATACGGGAGGTGCTCCAAGCCCTGGAAACGACGCTGCCCAAGGTGGGCTTCAAACCAGCTCATGCCGCAGCAGGGTAATGAAGATATGACAAGAATATTGATTGCGGACCCAATAGATACCGAAGGTGTGGAACTTCTGAAGACTCAGGCCGACGTGGACGTCAAGACGGGCCTGAAGCCCCAGGAGCTTATGGAGATTGTGGGCGACTACGAAGCCCTCATCGTACGCAGCGAGACCAAGGTCACCGCCGAGGTGATTCAGGCGGGAAAGCACCTCCAGGTCATCGCAAGGGCCGGAATTGGGGTGGACAACATAGACCTTGACGCCGCCACTGCCGGCGGCATCGCCGTGGTAAACGCGCCCACCGGCAACACCATAGCTGCGGCTGAGCACACGATGGCCCTGATGCTGTCCCTGGCCCGCAAGGTACCCCAAGCACACCAGTCCTTGAAACAGGGAGAGTGGAACCGCAGGGCCTTCATGGGTATTGAAGTACGCAACAAGACCCTGGGCATTATCGGCCTTGGCAGAGTGGGTTCGGAGGTGGCAAGACGGGCACAGAGCTTTGCCATGCACGTCACGGTCTACGACCCCTTTGTTACACCGGACTACGCTCGCTTCCTCGGTGTATCGCTGGCATCACTGGAGGAGTTGCTGTCCCGAGCGGACATAGTTACGTTACATACCCCCCTCACGGAAAATACCCGTCTCCTAATCGGAGAGCGTCAGTTGGCCCTGATGAAGCCCGGTTCTTGCCTGATTAACGTGGCCCGGGGCGAGCTAATTGACGAGGACGCCCTGGTGAAGGCCCTTGACGAAGGGAACCTGGCGGGGGCCGCGCTGGACGTGTTCTCCAAGGAACCCCCCGGTGAAAGCCCCCTTGTAAAGCATCCCAAGGTGATAGCCACTCCTCACCTGGGTGCTTCCACCCAGGAAGCGCAGAGAGAGGTGGCGATTGAGGCATCGGAGCAGGTCATGGCAGTGTTGCGAGGTGAGCCTACTCGCAACGCCGTCAACGCTCCCTTTCTGCCTCCCGAAGTCCACACCATGGTCGCCCCTTATTTGCCTGTAGCTTCTACTGTGGGTAAGCTCCTTACCCACATGGCAGAGGGTGAGGGTCAATTCGTGGGAATAAGCATCAATTATCAGGGCGAGATAGCCCAGCACGATAGCGCCATCCTGAAATCCGCAGTGCTCACCGGCTTGCTGAACCCGGTGAGCGGCGAGCGGGTGAACCTGATAAATGCGCCCCTGTTGGCACAGCAACGGGGATTGAAGATAGCCGAGGGAAAGAGTGCAGCCTCCCAGGAATACGGGAACCTTGTGACCGTCACCCTCCAGACCACCAAGGGCGACATTACCCTGGCCGGCACGTCCATGCGCAACGAAGTCCACATAGTCAAGGTCAACGATTTCTGGATGGACATGGTCCCGTCGGTCCCCTACCTGCTTTTTGTCGAGCAGAGGGACCAGCCGGGGGTCATCGGAGCCGTGGGCACGATCACTGGCAAGAACGACATCAACGTAAGCTTCATGGTGGTAGGGCGAATGAGTCCCCGGGGCCAAGCCATGATGGTTGTCGGGCTTGACGACCCGGTCCCGCCACATGTCCTTGAAGAAATCAGGGACTTGAAGCAAATCGAATCCGCTAGAGTGGTGAGGCTCTAGGACACCTCTGAAAAACCGTCATTCCAGACGCGTACCTGCCAGCCTACGGCAGGCAGGTTGAAGTACAGGACGGACTTTACGCCTCGGCGCATAAATGGGCCGGAATCCAGGGGATGGGGGGCAAAAAGGGGAGGAAAGATGGTCCAGCTACGGCAGGCTACGGCCAGATTGAGGCTGTTTCTGGCGGAGATAAGGTCCAGAGAGGAGCAGTTGGATAACACAATCCGGCAGTTCCGCACCCAGCTTAACCGGCTCCCCAGGCAGGCCATGTATGGCCGAATCACACTGGACATTGTTCTGTCTTCAATGGCGGAGATTCAGGAACGCCTGAACTACGCCCAAGCGACCAGGCAACATCTCCTGGCCATCAAGCAAAAGGCCACCGATGAACTAAGCGCCCTTGAGCTGACCCAGAAGGTTGAAGAGGCCAAGGAGGCGCTGAAAGACCTCAAGTCGAAATCGGACGGCGCAGCCAGCGTAGACGATGGTGTAGTTGCTGAGATGCGCCGTCTTGAGGAGTTCATCGCGGAGTACAGCAAACAGGCAGAGCGGGCTATAACGTCGAGCTTTCAGGAAGGCGAACTCTGAGGTAGCTTTACCCCTCCATCAGGTTAATCACCAGCCCTGTGGGCAGCTTGGGGTAGAAGAAGGTGGCCTTGGGAGGAAGTCGTTGCCCCATGTCCATAATTCAGAGGAAAAGGCATGAGGAAAAATCCCATCTGGAACTCACCCCTGCTGACCTTTTCCTCTGCCTCATCGCCGTCGTGGACGTAATCAATACATTTGCCGAGAGAGTCCCCCAGTATGGGCTTCAGTACCTGCTCCTCCAGTATCCAGGCCTCGGAATCGCCGACCGGACTCCACTCATCCCTGACAACCCCACGCTTCCGGGTGAGGAGCCTGTAGCCGTCGGACGTGACGGGGTCCAAAAGGCCCATGACAAGCCTGTCCTTTCCTCGAAGCTCTATCTCATCCAGTAACTTTCCCAATCCCCCCTGGACTCCTCCCGACAAGTCTTCCGAATCGAAGAATTCGCCGAGCTTGTTCCTCACCCGGGCCAGAGCCTCATCCGACAGACTTCCCAACACGCGGTGGTAGGGGAGCACCATCAGACCCGGATCGTCAAACTCTACAAGGCCCATCATCATAAAGTTAAACGCCGCATCCCCGTCGCCCTGACCCCCGGCGTGACCAAGCCGTGTGCGGTCTCGATAGGTCAGCGCCGTCTCATATCTGTGATGACCGTCGGCTATATAGAGAGGCCTCGACGCCAGAGCCTCGCTTATTTCGGTTATCTGCTCCTGATCGTTTATCTTCCACACTCGATACCCCTGGTCTGCCGGGTCGGAGAAGTCCATTATGGGCGGTCCTGCCATGACGAGACGGAAGGTTGACGACAGTCTGAGTTCTCCGTCGCGGTAGAGGCACATAATCGGGCTGAAGTTGGCATTACAGGCATCCATCAGCGCAAGACGGTCACGCTTATCCTCGTCCCTGGTGTATTCATGGGGCAGCACAACCCGGCGCTCGTACTCCTCCAGTCTGACACGGGCCATAAGCTCCAGACGGGACATCTCCCTACCCCTGGACATGAAGGTATGCTGCACCAGGTAAAAGGCAGGGGACTCCTCACGGACCAGGATTGCCTTATTCATCCAATCTGCGAACAGGGCAGCGGAGCGAGTGTAGCGGTTGTCCTGGTCGGTGTCCGATGACAGCCTCTCGCCGGCCTCAAGCCTGACAACATTATAGGGACTCCGCAGGTGCAAGGACCGCTGAAGCTCGGGCGGTATGGTGTCGAATGGAGGAGAGACTATGTTAGACAATTCTCCCACTATCTCGGTATTGTATCTCAAACCCCTGAAGGGGCGTACATCTGCCATTTATCTATAACTCCGTTATCAGACCTTCTACTCCAAAGACAGGCTGGGGTCCACGTCAAGGTCGAAGGAGGAACTGTGGCCTCTGATCAGATGTTGGTAGCCACAGGCAGCCATCATCGCCCCGTTGTCGGTACAAAGGATAGGTGGAGGAATGAGTACCGGCAGGCCGGACTGCTGCACCATTCTTTCACGAAGCAAGGCATTGGCGGTCACGCCTCCCCCAAGTATGATGCCCCTAGCACCCCGCTTTTCTGCCGCCTCCAAGGTCTTGGAGACCATGACATCCACCACAGATTCCTGGAAGGCTGAGGCCATCTCCCGTACCTCTCTCTCCATATCCGCCCCCTCCAGTTCTCCAGGCGGCGGATAGATGCCCCTGTCCTGGGCCTTGTGCAGCAAGGCCGTCTTGACGCCGCTAAAGCTGAAATCATGGCTGTCTTTTAGCCAGGCCCGTGGCAGGGCCTCTTTGCCAAGAGCGCCACCGGACACCCGTTGAATCTCCGGCCCGCCGGGGAACCCAAGGCCCAGAATGCGGGCCGCTTTATCGAAGGCTTCACCTGCGGCATCGTCACGGGTGCGTCCCAGCAACCGATACCTTCCGTGCGCCTCCATTTCCACCAAATCGGTGTGTCCGCCGGAGGCAATCAGGCACAGGAATGGGAAACCCGGTTCCCTTTCCGGGTCGGGTGCACCATCACCGTCACGCTGGAGCCAGGCGGAGTATATGTGCCCCTCAAGATGGTTCATACACAGCAGAGGTATCCCCAAAGAGAAGGCCAGGGCCTTGGCGAAGTTCAGACCCACCAGTAGAGACCCCGCCAAGCCGGGGCCGTAGGTTACTGCCACGGCGTCTAGCTCCTTCATAGTCACCCCCCCGACCTCCAGGGCTTCGGCAACGGTGGGTGTCACGTGTATGACGTGCTGGCGGGAGGCCACCTCTGGGACCACGCCGCCGTAGCGGGCATGGATGTCCACCTGGGAGGCGATAATGTTTGACATGACTTTGCGCCCGTCCTCCACGACGGCGGCGGCGGTTTCATCGCAGGATGTCTCGATGCCAAGAATCTTCATAGTAAACGCCTGACTATAGTGCCGGCCTTTCGGGATTACTCCGAGAATTACCCGGACGCAGCCGGTTGGTAAGCACCTACATTGTAGTTTCAGCTACCTGAAGTAGTCAATCTGTCTGTGAGATATGCGAGTCTCCGGTGACGGCCATACGCTATAATCTATAATGATGAGGTACAACCCGCTTTGATACGGTATGGCGGAGAGTCCTGCTATCCGGATAAGGGAGGTCTTTCAATGGCTGAATATGGGCTGACGGTGAAGCATGGCGAGGAAATGACCCGTGTGCAGATTAGCTGTATGCACCAGAGCGGACTGCTTTACATGGTGCCGGCAGAGAGAAGCTGGGTTTGCTCACAGGAGTATATGCCGGCCCATGCCCTTGCGG
>JAGWBG010000102.1 GCA_021296015.1 Dehalococcoidia bacterium
CTCCAGCCCTGTTGCCCTGCCATCCTCCACCACTACCCGGCGTACTCCTGCCGAGATGTGGACCTCGCCACCCATCCCTGTGATGCGCTCTCCCAGGGTATCGAATACCTCCCCGAAGCTGCCCATCGGATAGCCCAGTCGCTCCTTCTCCCAGGGTTTGCCTCGGGACGCCACCCGCAGGTAAATCTTCCCCCATAGCCACGTCATGCTAATATCGCCGTAGTGCTCCCCGAACTTTCCACGGAGCATGGGTTCCCAGACCACCTCATAAGCTCTCTTGCCCACTCGTTTTTGCAGCCATTCGGCGGCGGTCACACCCTCGAACTTAAGGCCGTTTCTGACCTTCTGTAGGTAGAGGGTTACCAGCCCCAGACGAAGCCTGTCGGAGAGGCTCAAAGGCGTGAACTTGAGCAGGTCCATGGGCGAGGCGAACTTCCATATCTTGTCCCCGTGGTAGAACCCAACCTTGGACTCAATCCAGGCGAGCTTATGTCCAAGTCCCAATTCGTGAATCAGGTCCACCATGTGGGTATCGCTCATAAACAGATGGTGATATCCACGCTCCAGGCGACCCCCGCCCACGTCGAAAGTGGACGCCTGGCCCCCAAGAAAAGGAGCGCGTTCGTAGACGTGGGCCTGGTGGCCCTTCTTCATAAGCTCGAAGGCGGCCGACAGACCGGCCGCTCCACCACCAATGATGCCTACTCTCATGTTATGTATCAGGCCCCTTTCCTACGCTGGCTTCCCTGGAGGACATGTCTATCCGTCTGGTCCTTGCAAGCTGGGAGAGGGTGAGGTTTTCCTTCCCCAGGAAGAACAGTCCAAGGACGTTGACGGGAAGCCACAAGGTTATAATGTGGACAAAGAATGAGTAGGCCGCCGCTGCTTCTCCTGACGTCCCGAACGCTACGAGGGTGCTCTTCGCCACCACCTCGAAGGGCCCTATGCCACCTATGCTCGACGGGATAGCTGTTGCCAGGTTGGACGTGGCCGTAACCAGCAGGATTACCTGGAAGGGCAGGTTCAGTTCAAAGGAGACGGCAATTATGTGGTACACGGCAGCCTCTAGGAGCGATACCGGTGCCGATAAGACGGCGATAAGCAGTATCTTGCGAGGGCTTCTCAATGCCCCCAGTCCGTCTAACAGGAGATAGACCAGGCTCTCCATCCTGGGACGAAAACTCTTGGGCGAAACCGCTGCCAGCAGGTGGGCCAGCCTGTGGGCCAGAGCAGGCGATGTGGCAAACAGAAACATGGCCAGAAAACCGGCAACAAACACCAGGGCAACGAAAATGCTCAAGATTATCCAAAGGGTGTTGATGTCTCCGGTATCGGTCCTCAGGACATCGGTCCAGGGGAGAAAGGGCCAGGCGACTGCAATGAAGAGGATGAGGGTGAGGCCGTCTACCATCCTCTCAACGGCGATAGTGGACAGGGCGGATGCCTTGTTTATCCCCTCTCTCTCGCCCAGGGAGTGGGCCCTCACCAGCTCGCCGAGTCGAATGGGCAATATGTTGTTGGCAAGATAACCTATGGCTACTACCGAATACAGTCTCCAGGGGGGCACGGACTTGAGATGCAGCAACAGGAAGTGCCAGCGCAGGGAGCGAAACCCCAGAGAGGCGAAGTAGACCAGGACGGCGGGAAGGAAGTAGGCATAGTTGGCCTCTTGTAACTCTCTTCCTGTCTCTTCAAAGTCCACTTTCCATAGGAATAGGAAGAGCAACCCGACGGTTATTATGAGTCCCAACCAGAAGCGGCGGGTGGACAGCAAGTGTTCAGGTCTCCTGTAGGTCGCTAAAAGGTTGTGTAGCGTTCCACAAAGAGGTGGAATAAGGATTGCCCATCTCATGGAGCGCACTACAGTATACTTTCCTCGGACGGGTTCGCACAAGGCATAAAACCGCTATCACTTGACAGTTTACAAAAGTCCCCTGTATAAACTCCTCAAGGGAATTACATGCCAGGTAATCGCATTTAGATTTAGGAGTCACATCGTCAATCGTCACTCCGGCGAAGGCCGGAGTCCAGAGAGGCATGGTGGAAGGCTCTGCCATAGCTGGTTCCGTGTGAAATGCGATTGACTTGGAATTACATGCCAGGAGGATGACATGGCGAAGAAGGGCTTCAAGATTCTGGACAGCGACATTCATATCATGGAGCCGGCGGACCTCTGGGACAGGTATCTGGACGAACCCTACAAGGGCCGTGTCAAGGGTCTGTACGATTTCACGCTGGACATGCGTATCGAGATAGACGGCAAGGTAGTGCCCACGGTCCTGGGGACCGACGAAAGGCTTGCCACTAAGGAGATGACTCTGACCGAAGACGTTTACAAGAGGTTTCGGGAGGGGGGCTGGACTTCCAAGCTCCAGCTTGAAGCCATGGACCAGGAGGGGGTTGACATAGCCGTAATCTACCCGTCCAGGGGCCTCTGTGGAGTGGCCATCGAAGGAATGGACCCCAATCTGGCTAACGCTATCGCCAGAGCGTACAACAACTGGCTCTACGATTTCTGCCAGGAAGACCCCAGCCGACTGCTGGCAGCCGGCATGATCTCTCCCTTCGACATCGAGGAGGCTGCGTCGGAAACAAAGAGGTGTGCCAGGGAGTTGGGTTTCAAAGCCGTATTCCTGAGACCGAACCTGGTAGGCGGTCGGAACTGGTACGACACCTACTACGAGCCCCTGTGGGCCACAATCGAGGAGCAGGGCATTTCCCTCGGGTTCCACGAGAGTCAGGGACCCCTTCTCCCCCAGGTGGGAAGCAGGTTCGGCTCCAACGCCATGCTGCGGCATACCGTCACCCACCCCTTTGAGCAGGCGTTGGCACTCATGGCTTTCTGTGGCGGCGGCATATTGGAGCGCCACCCCGACCTCCGAGTCGGTTTCCTGGAGGGGAACTGCAGTTGGGTCCCCTTTGTGCTCTGGAGATTGGATGAGCACTGGGAGCGGCTTGGCGGGGTCTATGCCCCCGAACTGAAGATGGCACCCAGTGAGTACTTCAAGCGTCAATGCTTCGTGTCCATCGAGTGTGACGAGGAGCCGGCCTAGTACACCATTGACTGGATGGGAGACGACCATATAGTGTTCTCCACAGATTTCCCCCATCCCGACTCCAAGTTCCCCGACTCCGTTGACAAATTCCTGAGCTTGCCCCTCTCCGATGAGAGTAAGCGCAAGCTCCTGTGGGACAACTGCGCCAGCTACTACGGGCTGGGCTAATCGGGCCGGTGATACCCACTATCGGAGCGTCTTTCATGTGCTCTACCTTGTGAGGGCGCAGGTGATTGGCTTTCGCTAAGTCCCGGCAGTCAGGAGAGTGATGCGTATGGACTCCCCTTGTAGAATGAAATTTGGGCTTTTCCTGCCTCCGATGCATCCCCTGGGTGAAGACCCAACGTTGGCCCTGGACCGGGACATTGAGTTGGTGCAGTGGTTGGATAGCCTGGGATACGACGAGGCCTGGATAGGCGAACACCACAGCGTAGGGTGGGAGACGATAGGTTCTCCCGAGCTGTTCATAGCCGTTGCCGCCGAGCGCACTCGCCACATAAAGCTGGGCACAGGCGTCATCAGCCTACCCTATCATCACCCTCTGATGGTAGCCGATCGGATGGCGTTGCTGGACCACCTGACCAGGGGCCGTGTGATGTTAGGGGCAGGCCCCGGGTCCCTGGCGTCCGACGCGTACATGCTGGGTTTGGACCCTATCGTGCTCCGAGAGCGGATGGACGAAGCCCTGGGAATAATCATCCGGCTGTTTACCGAGACCGAACCCATTACCTACAAGAGCGACTGGTTCGAGCTGAAGGAGGCGTTGCTTCAGCTTAAACCCTATCAGACACCCTATATGCCCATCGCTGTAGCCGCCACAAGGTCGCCATCGGGCGTGGCCCTGGCGGGCAAGCATGGGGCGGCAGTGCTATCGGTGAGCTTCCCCTTCGATTCGTCGGGAGAGTCGGACCCCAGGAACCTGTGGTCCATCGCCGAAGAGTCGGCTGCGAAGCACGGAAAGACGATGAGCCGAGAGGACTGGCGGATAGTCGTTCCCGTACACCTGGCGGAGAGCCGCAAGGAGGCTATGGAGGACGCAAGGGAAGGCGCGGCACGCTACCAGCGAGAGTACATCGAAAACAGCCTGGGATACCCGGGGTACGTAGACTGTCCTCCCGAAGAGATAATTGAGCGTATGACTGACGCGGGGATGTGGATAGTTGGCACTCCCGATGACTGTGTGCAGAGCATTCGACGCATCTACGAGAGAAGCGGGGGCTTTGGCGGCTTCCTGGTCCTGGGCCACGAGTGGGCACCACGAGAGAAGATTCTCCATAGCTACGAGCTGCTGGCCCGCTACGTACGACCCCAGTTTCAGGGTACCCTGGCCGGGGTGACCGCATCCCACGCGTGGGGCACGGACCACCGGGAGTACCTGCAAGACCTGAGGACCGCAGCAGTTAACAAGGCGCGACAGGACTATGCCAGCAGCAGATAATATCCCCCGGCGGGAGGTGTGAGGGTGGCTACGTCTAAGCCGCGGGTTAGGGTTCTCGGCACGGGCGGCACCATTGCAGGGATTGGCCCCCACCGCCTGGACTACTTCCTGTATGTGGAGGTAGGGAGATTCATGCCCATCGAGGAATCCCTGTCCCGTATCCCTGAAGTGAATGATATAGCGGAAGTCCAATGGGAAAACGTCACCAGCGTACGCAGCATGTCCATAGGTTCCTCGGAATGGCTTCAGATGGCACAGCGCATCAACCAAATATTTGAGGAAGATCCCGACGTGGCAGGGGTGGTGGTGACTCACGGGACGGCCACCCTGGAAGAAACCGCTTTCTTCCTACACCTCACCGTGAAGTCTCCCAAGCCCGTGGTGATTACCGGGGCCATGCGCCCGGCTTCGGCCATGAGCACCGATGCAGACATTAACCTCATAGACGCCATACGCATAGCTGCCAGTCCGGCTGCCGTCGGCAAGGGAGTCCTTACGGTGCTCAACAACCAGATTCACAGCGCCAGAGACGTTACCAAGTCCAACACCTTTCGGGTGGAGACCTTCAGGCCCAACGAGTTGGGCTTTCTGGGATATGCCGACTCAGATGGCGAGGTGGTGTTCTATCGCACCCCGACCAGAAAGCACACTACCGCTACCCCTTTCGACGTGGCTGGACTGGACTCCCTTCCCAGGGTGGACATAGTATATTCCTACGCGGAGGCCGACGGACTTCTGATAGATGCCGTGCGCCGGAACCGGTCGGATGGGCTGGTCCTGGCGGGCTTGGGTGCGGGCCTCGCACCGCCCGCCGTATGGGAGGCCGGTGGCCGGGCAGTGGAAGACGGTATCCCGGTAGTGCTGGCTTCCAGGGCGACGGCCGGCCGGGTGGTAATGACCCCTCGGATAGAGGAGCTGGGCTTCATAGTCTGCGACAACCTCCTGCCTCAGAAGTCACGCATCCTCTTGAAGTTGGCCCTCACCCTTACCCGGGACCGCAAGGAAATCCAGGGTATGTTCCATGAGCACTAGGGAGGAGGCTGTCCTCACTTGAAATGGGGCATCACCTTCTCGGCGAAAAGCTCCATGACGCGAATGCCCCTCTTGAGATCCATCCCCGGCCACATCATGCGGAAAATACCGGAGGCCATTCCCAGCGCACGGTATTTTTCTAGCTCCCGGATGCAGTCCTCCGGTGTGCCGATGACGAACCTGTCCCTGGCCAGATCCTCAAAGCCTACCCGGAAGGACTCCTCCCCGGGCAGGGCCTTCTCCTGGCCCCACTGGGAGTAGGCTTCGTACTTGCCGCCCAAGAAGGGCCGGGCTTCCTCGAAGGCCCTGTCCCTGTCCTCGTTGACGTATATCTCCCGTCCTATCGGCAGTTCGTCGGGAATCTGTACACCTGCTTCCCTGGCGGTCTCGCGATAAAGCCCCACCTGCCTCGCTATAGTGCTGTAGGTGGCATGGGGGTTGACGTACCAGGTATACCCGGACCGCGCGGCCCTCTTGATTGCCACGTCCCCGTTGGCGGCA
>JAGWBG010000103.1:0-1846 GCA_021296015.1 Dehalococcoidia bacterium
TGGGGTTCCAGTTGCTCTGGGAACGCCTGTACACCAGGTTTCCCAGGGTATCGGCTTTGTGGGCGCGGAGGAGGGCATAGTCGGCCTTGAGGGGCATCTCGAAGATGTATTCCTCTCCGTCAATTAGCTTCCTTTCCTTACCAGCTTCAAAGGGCGTCCCCATGCCTGTGGCAAGAAATATCCCTCCAAGGCCTGCGCCTCCGGCCCTGATTCTCTCTGCCAGGGTCCCCTGGGGCAAGGCTTCCACTTCCAGTTGTCCACCTCTCCACATCCGAATAGCAGGATTTGAGGCGTCGGGATGTATGGGAGCAGACGTGACGGCCTTTTTTACCCGGCCATCGGCTATCAGCCTGGCGGCATCGTACAGGTTGGGGTCTCTGCCGTACCAGGGGCCGCTGATACACGTAAGGCTGCCAACCCCTTCAGCAAGGAGAGCTTTGACCAGGTTCTGAGGTGTGCCAGGCACAGCGTATCCCGCCACCATAATCACGGCCCCGTCCGGGATGTCAGCCACGGCCTCATCAGCACAGGAGATTACCTTGCTAGGGGACACTTCTTCTCCACCTCCCAGTTTAAGAGAAATTCTAGCAGGTATTGGGCCTCCGGTGAAGCTCAGTAAACGTGAAAGGCGCTCCGGCTTACCTTGACCCCAACTATTGCCTACCGTACAATCAACTCACTGGGGCAACCTACGGAGGCTATCTCATGTTTGAAGCGTTAACCGACAAGCTTAACGGCATTTTCGGGCGTCTCACAGGCAAGGGACGACTCTCAGAGAAAGACGTGGATGAGGCCCTGAGACAAGTGCGTCTGGCCCTTCTGGAAGCAGACGTGAATTTCAGGGTAGCTAGGGATTTGGTCAACAAGGTGAGGGAGCGAGCCGTAGGTGACGAAGTGATGGGAAGCCTGAGTCCGGGCCAGCAGGTGGTGAAGATAGTCAACGAGGAGCTTACCGACATCCTGAGCGGAGGCGACCATGACCTCGTACACCCCAGCCGCCCACCGGCTGTCCTGATGCTGGTGGGTCTACAGGGGTCGGGAAAGACCACCACCGCCGCCAAGCTGGCCTTGCAGCTTCGACAGCGCGGTCACCGCTCCACCCTGATTGCCGCCGATCTCCGCCGACCTGCCGCCGTCCAACAGCTTATCGTCCTAGGCGAGCAACTGGACATACCGGTATATTCGGAGGAACCTACCTCCACGCCCGTCAGTGTGGTCAGGGCAGGCCTGCGGCAGGCGCAGCAGGCCGGGATGAGCTACGCCATCATTGACACAGGAGGCCGACTACACATAGACGACGAGATGATGCAGGAGATGGAGGACATAAAGTCGGAAGCGTCCCCCGACGAGGTCTTGCTGGTGGTGGACGCCATGACCGGTCAGGACGCCGTGAACTCCGCCCAGGAATTCCACCAGAGGGTCAACATTACCGGCCTGATAATGACCAAGCTGGACGGCGATGCAAGGGGCGGGGCCGCCATTTCCATCACCAGAGTCACCGGCGTGCCCATCAAGTTCATCGGTGCAGGCGAGAGGCCCGACGCACTGGAGCCTTTCTACCCCGATAGGCTGGCTTCCCGCATTCTGGGCATGGGGGACGTGCTGTCCCTCATCGAAAAGGCCCAGCAGGCGGTGGATGATCAGCAGGCTAAAGAACTGGAAAGGAAGATACGGAAAGCGTCCTTCGACCTGGAAGACTTCCTGGGACAGTTTCAGAATGTGAAGAAGATGGGTTTCGCACAGGTGCTTGAGATGATTCCGGGCTTCTCTCAGATGAAGAAACGAATGCCGGACGACTTCGACGAGCGCCAACTAATCAAGTTCGAGGCGGTCATTCGCTCAATGA
>JAGWBG010000103.1:1864-7859 GCA_021296015.1 Dehalococcoidia bacterium
ACGCCGCCGTCGCATTGCCCTCGGCAGCGGCACCACTCCCCAGGATGTAAACCAGCTTCTCAACCAGTTCCGCCAAGCCCAGAAGTTGATGAAGCAGATGTCTCGCGCCCGCGGCCCACGGGACCTCCAAAGCCTCTTCAGATAGGCGGGACAGCCGAGCGCTAGATTCCCTGCCCCGTAACCCATACGGGGCAGGCTTTTCGCAGGAATGACGAGGGACTTTGCAGAAGGTGGTCAGGCCGGCCGGTCCAAACGCTTCGACAGTCAAACAGAGTGGGTGAAAAGGTCCGATTGGTCACAGCTGCTATGGGGTGTTGAGCTTTTCCGTAAGTGACCTGATGGCTGCGTAGGCGTAGGGTATGTATTCCTCGGGCGGTAGCTCCAAGGGCCGGTACTCGTCCACATGGTCCACGTCGCTCACACCCAGAGGGCCGGGTATGGTCTGAAGGTTCAACTCATATAGTTCGCCATCCGGACAGACCACGATACACCCCTTCTCGGTGGCCTGCAGACCACGAGGCTCCACTTCGATAGCCTGAATGGAGGTCATACCCATGAAGGCCGGAAATGGATGAAGCCTATCCACCAATTCTTTCACGATGTCCCGTAGCTGAGAGGCGGCCCTTTCCAGCGATTCATCGGCCACGGCTTTCAACGCCCACGGCTCCAAACGGCCCTCTACCATACCAACCCAGTTACCTTAGACTCTTGGCAAAGTACAGGCGGACCATTATGGACAGTCCGCCTGTACTTTAGCATATATCATCCCATACAATGAGACATTTGAGTAACGCCTGTCATGCCGGCTTTTTCACCCCCCATCACAGCCTTCCCCTATCAATGGGACCTTTGCGTAACTGTCATTCCGGCGAAGGCCGGAATCCAGGGGGCAGGGAGGCGCTCGGAGTGACATAAGTGGTGTGGCCTCAATATGTCATTCCGAAGCCGCCGCAAGCAGGAACACTGAGTTTCGTGACAAGTTACTCAAAGGTCTCCATCGAGGGAAAGGAGTTACACAAGGGCTTCGTCAAGGAGTGTGGCGTGTCCACCCCTTTCCTTCTTGGCCGCTTATCGGCAAGCGTGCGATGGAGCAATACCTTGCCCACTTCTCTACTTGGCGTTGGCTGCGCGTGTCGCCAGCGCCTTGGGCGCGACCTGCTTCTCCACGGTGGATATGACAAGCTCTCTGTCCATCTCGGCTACTATGCCGGGATAGCCTGCCCGCTCAATCATGGACGGCAGCTTCCCCTCTGAGAACTGGTCCAGCGTCCATTGCAACGTGTCGGGGACCGTGGTGGTGTCCCAATAGAGACGCACGTCCTTGTTTCTTGGGCCATAGTGGTAGTGAGGCGCTCGGTCGAAGCAGTCGAAGGCGAGAAGCTCTATCTCCTGGCCTGCCACGTCACTGAGGACATGTATGGCCATGCCCCGGTCGTTTATTTGTGGCAACTCTCGGAACTCCAGTCCAAACCTTATGTTCCCGGCCTGGATGACCTCGTCTCCCCGGTTGTGGGTAACTGTCCTTCTCTGAGTGTTGGACATCTCCCTCGCAGTGGCCTCTACCTCGTTCAGCTTCGTTGCCACCATGGAGGCATTCTCGAAGTTATCGAGGTTGCCCGCCAACTCATCGTAGCCCGCCCTCTTAATCATGTCGGGAAGCCTGGTCCGCAGCTGTTTGAGGGTCCATCCCACGGGGTTGCCCGCCGTGGTCTTGTCCATATACAGCCGCTCGTTCTGCTTTGCCGGGCCGTAGTGGTAGTGAGGGTGTTGGTCGAAGCAGTCGAACCGCAGAATCTCTTCATCCTTGCCGTTTACCTCGCTCAAGACCTGGATACCCAGACCCTGATCGTCCATGATCTCCTGGCGATAACGTAGCGCGAACTTGATTGGTCCGGCTTCAATTATAGTGGTCTGTGGCTGCTGCATGATTGCCGCCTCCTTGCGTATTTGACTTTAGCCCCCACAGAGGGTGCCCATTCCCCGGCGCCAGATAAGCGCCTGCAGGGGCCTTGTTGGTATTATAGCTCAGTTGGCGTTCTGGGTAAATAGTGGGGGAGAATTGGGCAGTTTATCACGTTCGGAGTCGTCCATCAGGCTCCGCCGAGCGTCATCCCGCGTCATTCAGGCGGAAGCCGGATTGCAGGTGGTGATGCCATCCAAATGCAATGGCCCTTCTCCGGGCTGATTGCCGGTGACTTGAACCCTCACCCTTTTTGTGCTACCATAAGGCCCGTAATTGAAGAAATAGTCACCGTGGGCCGAAAGGACCTCTCTCGAGGGGGAGCAAGCCTTTAAGGACAGTCCAGTGAGGCTGGCAAGGCGCGTAAAGGCCATCTGGTTAGTCCCGCGTTAGTGGAGACTAGCCTGGACCCTTGCCAGCTATTGGCAAGGGTCTTTTCACGTCCGGATGAGCGCTGGTATGGGCACCACGCGTATCCTTCTGGACACGCTTGATGCACATTGTCATTCCGAGGTACGGAGCGAGGAGGAATCTGAGAGACCTGTTCTGAAAGGCGGGTCCCTAGGTTCCCCGCTATACTCTGAATGGCAGGGGGTACGCAAGGGACTCGACGAGCGAGGGTTGGTGTGAGAACCACGTATGTTCTGAGAGAAGCGGGGAAATGGGAAAGCAGATACTCAGCGTAGACGACATCCGCCGCGCCCTTACCCGCATAGCCCATGAGATTCTGGAGCGGCACAGTGGGGCGGATGGACTTGTGCTGGCCGGAATCCGCACCAGGGGGCTGCCACTGGCGTGTCGCATCGCCGGAATGATAGGAGAGTTCGAGGGGACCAGCGTACCTGTGGCCTCCCTGGACGTGCGGCCATACAGAGACGACTTGCCGATGAGATTGCGCTCCAAGGTGACGCCCGACGGCGACTTCCCATCGGAAGTTAACAATCGCAAGGTGGTGCTGGTGGACGACGTTCTGTTCACCGGAAGAACTGCCAGGGCCGCCCTGGATGCTCTCACCGACCTGGGCAGAGCACAACGGGTGCAGCTGGCTGTCCTAGTGGACCGGGGACACCGTGAGTTGCCCATAAGGGCGGACTACGTGGGCAAGAACGTGCCCACCGCCCACGGAGAACGGGTGCAGGTACGGCTGACTGAAGTAGACGGCAAGGACGAGGTAGCTCTAACTTGGGATTCCGGGAAGTCCAGGAACCCGATTGGCCCGGCTTCACACACTACAGTCTAGGGGGTAGACGGTGTACAAGGGGAGTCTGACTACCATTGAGGACCTCTCCAATGGACAGGTGGAAGACATCCTTGACCTCGCCCAGGAAATAGACGGAAACAGGGATGCGTTCCACGGTCTTGCCTCCCGCCATCTCATGGCGAGCCTGTTTCTGGAGCCGAGCACCAGGACGAGAGGCTCCTTCGAGGCGGCTATGAAGAGGCTTGGCGGGGACACCGTCACCGTTGCAGACCCCAAGTCTTCGTCCATGGAGAAGGGAGAGTCTCTGGCGGACACCATCCGGGTATGGAGCGGCTACTCGGACCTGATTGTTCTCCGGCACCCCTGGGAAGGGGCGGCGCGCCTGGCGGCTCAGTATAGCGACGTTCCGGTCATCAACGCAGGGGACGGCAGCCACGAACACCCTACCCAGACCCTGCTGGACCTTTACACCCTGCGAAAAGAGCTGGGTACTCTTACGGGCCGCAAAATCGTCCTCTGCGGCGACCTGTTAAACGGCCGTACAATTCACTCACTGATATATGCGCTTCTACGTTTCAGCGCTGACATAATCTACGCCCCCGGAGAGGGGCTGGAGCTACCCGACCATGTGCTGCATAAAATTGAGGCGGAATATAACAGACCTCTCCAGAGGGTTCGCCATCCTGGCCTGGAAGCTCTGTACGGCGGCGATACTGACGAAAGCGGTGCGGAGGTTGACGCCATATACATGACGCCCAGCCAGCCCCACAGCCTCACCCTTATAGACTCCATCCAAATGGAGATTGAAATTGACAAAGAAGAGTCCTTCGCCTTCTACGTGACCCGGAAACAGGTTGAGCGGGAGGGAACGGCAGGAGACGGGCCGGGCAAGCGATACCCGCGTATGGATGCGAAAGTCCTCAAGGAGACCGGGTTCTCCAAGGCGGTGATAATGCATCCTCTACCCCGGGTAGACGAGCTGTCGCCCGCCATAGATTCCGACCCCAGAAGCAAATATTTCGAGCAGGCCCGCAACGGCGTCCCAGTAAGAATGGCCCTGATAGCCCTCATGCTGGGCCTGAAACCCTGGAAGCATGGCCCGGAAGGTGGAGGCCAGGCCAGGGGTGAGTTGCCTGTTCCCAAGACCAGGGGCATCGTGTGGTTGAACCAGAACTGTATATCCCGGATAGAACCGTTGAACGCCACAGCGGAATTCACCTTCTTCGACAGACCCGGTGAGCGTTTCGTATGCTGCTACTGTGAGCGAGAAACTTTCCCGGCATTCTATGCTTATCCCTACGGCGAGGTCTACCATCCTATTGAGGAACGTCCTTCTCGACCCATGGACCCATCCAGAGGCACCTTCTTCTTTGACGAAGCCAGCGCGCGGGCAAGCAACTTCAGGCCGTCCAAAAAGATGGCGGATGGAGTGCAAGGGAATGTCTAAATTCTTAATGGAGTAGCTTATGTCCAATGACGCGTACCTGGTGTTGGAGGACGGTTCCGTTTACCGGGGAGAGGCCTTTGGCGCCGAGACCTCGGGATATGGCGAGGTGGTCTTCAATACCGGTATGACCGGCTACCAGGAGGTCCTCACAGACCCCTCCTATGCGGGGCAGATTGTAATACTCACCTACCCACTGGTCGGCAACTACGGCATCAACGCAATGGACTTCGAGTCCAGGCGCATTCAGGTAGCGGGTTTCGTGGTAAGAGAGCACTCCGAACACCCCAGTCATGGCCTCAGTACCTCCACTCTCCACGAGTTTCTGGCCTCCCAGGGGATTCCCGGCATAACGGGAGTGGATACCCGAGCCATAACCCGCAGGCTCCGCAGTCAGGGGGTCATGATGGGCTACATCTACTCCGACTCCACGGATACCCCAGCCCCTCTCCCGGTGACGTCATCCAAGTCAACGGAGGCCGCCTCCGAGCAAGCTCTTGCCCGGCTAAGAGGAGTGCCGAAATATGGGGACGTAGACTTCGTAAAGAGTGTTACCACGGGTGAACCCTACGGCTGGGACGTGCCATCCGACGTTCCCGCGTCCAAACACGACCGTATCCTTGTAGCCGATTTCGGCCTCAAATATAACATTCTGCGTCTGCTCAGGGGGCGAGGATGCGAGGTCATGGCCGTACCGGCCACGGCATCCGCCGGCGACATGATGTCCCTCAATCCTGCGGGAATTGTGCTCTCGCCCGGCCCCGGCGACCCGGCGCTGCTGGAGTACATGGTGAGTACAGTCCACAATCTGATAGGGCGCGTGCCCATCATGGGCATCTGCCTGGGACACCAGATATTAGCCCGCTCGCTGGGCAGCGATACCTTCAAGTTGAAATTCGGCCATAGAGGGGCCAATCACCCCGTGCAAGACCTGTCCACGGGCAGGGTCTACATAACGGCCCAGAACCACGGCTACGCAGTAGACGGCGATTCCTTGCCATCTGGCCTGGAGGCAACCCACGTCAATCTCAACGACGGTACCGTGGAAGGATTACGCCACCGGGACCTACCCGTTCTGACCATCCAGTATCATTCCGAAGCCTCCCCGGGTCCCAGGGACAGCGAGTACCTTTTCGACAGGTTTTTGGAGATGGTAAGGGACAATAGAGCTTGAGTCGTATAACCCGGGCCGGTAAACCTTACCGGTCAAAAAATGATGGATAAGGCGGTGTCTCAATCCTTGTAAGGCGTTTGAGGACATGGTTTACAATGGCCTCAGCCAAGTCCCCGTCGGTTAAAAGCCTGCCTTGATGTGCTTGCTAAATCGGCTGGAACGGCAAATATAGTGCTGTATTGGAGGTCTTATATGTCTTGGGGTGCCCTATTTATG
>JAGWBG010000104.1 GCA_021296015.1 Dehalococcoidia bacterium
GCGACACGTTGGCCCGACCCACTATGGGGCCTCCGGTGGCGTTCAGCCTGCTCGCCATCTCCTTGAAGGTGAGGCGCAGCTCGGGGTCCGACTTGTGGGAGAGAACTCCGTCTGAGTAGTCCACGTCGTCGGGGGATACGTCCCAGATTGTGGCGGCCCGCTTAATCATCTGGCTCCTGATGTCGTGGGCTGCTTCGTAGCAGGCCCATCCGGTTTTGAAGGCGACGCCACTCCCGCCGGTCATGGATGTGAAGCCCACCGAGTCCGTGTCTCCTACCATCGGCTTCACGTCCTCGGCGGCGATGCCCAACACCTCGGCAAGCTGCATGGCAACGGCTGCCCTTGTGCCTCCGATGTCGGGCGACCCTTCGACCAGGCTAATGGTCCCGTCGGCGTTGACGCTGGCCGTGGCACTGGATGGCCCTCCGCCGTTGAACCAGAACCCACTGGCGACACCCCGACCCCTGCGGAGTCCCGAAGGCCCCACCTTTTCCAGGTGAGCGGAGTAATGGTCGTGTTCCTTGCCTGCCTGGACCATCTCCAGGTAGCCTATCCGGGGAAATCTGGGGCCGCTAACCCGGCGAGTGCCCTCTTTGGCCCCGTTGAGCAGGCGAAAATCGAGGGGGTCCACGCCGATTTTCTCGCATATCTCGTCTATGACAGTCTCCGCAGCGAAGGCGGCACCGGGTGCTCCGGGAGCCCGGTAGGCGGCGGTCTTGGGCTTGTTGGATACTACGTCGTATCCCTCTACGTGGGCATTGGCGAGGTCGTAGGGGCCAAAGATGCACTGAGCGCCCGGATTCACGGGCGAGCCGGGATAGGCTCCCGCTTCATAGGCCAGGACGGCCTCTGCTGCGGTGATGCGTCCGTCCTTTTTGGCTCCCATCTTCACCCGCATGTAGCTGCCGGAGGTGGGACCGGTTCCCTCGAACACTTCAGACCGGCTCATTGTCAGCTTTACGGGATGTCCCGTCTTTTTTGAGAGTAGGGCGGCCACAGGCTCCAGGTATACCAGGGTCTTTCCACCGAACCCGCCGCCAATCTCCAGGGGGATTACCTTGATTTTGGATACGGGAATGCCCAGGATGTCGGCGGACTGGTCCCTTATGTTGAAGTGTCCCTGGGAGCTGCACCAGATGGTGAGGTTGCCGTCGGCGTTCCACAATGCCGTGGCGCTGTGGGGCTCGATGTAGCCCTGGTGGACCGATGCCGTGTTGTACTCTCGCTCGATGATGACGTCGGCCTCCTTGAAGCCCTCCTCTACGTCGCCTGTTTCGAACACGAAATGGTTGGATATGTTGGTGCCTTTGCCTGTGTCATCTTCTTCCCGCAGGCCGCCGGGTCTCATCGCCGGGTTGGACAGGCTTGCCAGTCTCTCGTGCAGTACGGGGGCATCCTCTTTCATGGCATCCAGCACGTTGATGACCGGAGGCAGGACCTCGTAGTCCACGTCTATCAAAGACAGGGCCTCCTCGGCGACATGGGAGCTTGTTGCGGCCACCGCCGCTACGGAGTGACCCCTGTAGAGGGCTTTTTCGGCGGCGAGGCAGTTGTTGCTCAGGAACTTAAGGTTTACCATAGCCCCCTCACCCATGTCGGCCACCTTGCCCGAGGGTTGGGGAAGGTCTGCCGAGGTCACTACGGCCTTTACGCCCGGCAGGGCCAACGCACGGCTGGTGTCAATGGACTTGATGCGGGCGTGGGGGTGAGGGCTTCTCAATATCTTGCCGTAGAGAAGCCCGGGCAGCTGGACGTCGGCCCCGTACTGGGCGCGGCCAGTCACCTTGTCCGTGCCGTCATGGCGGATGGGCCTTGTGCCCACCACGTTGTACTCCTGGTTAGACAATACTACGTTGGAAGCCATCTCTTACTCTCCATATTTGGATACCTTCTTGGAGGGTGTTCCCAAGGGTGTTGCCTTGAGGTCTCCTTTCCCTTGGCGGGAGAGCGTTGAGGTGAGGGTGTCGGAACAACTCCCCCTCATTCCTTCGGCAAGCTCAGGGAAGGCTCTAACTTCCTCCCACCGGAGGAGAAGGCGCTTTGTTGGACGTCCCCCTAGCGTGGGGAAGCCTGTATCTTCTCCGACGCATCCAGGACCGCCCTGACGATTTTGTCGTATCCCGTACACCGGCAGAGGTTGCCCGCCAGCCAGTGGCGCACCCGCTGCTCCGTGGGTTTAGGCTCCCGGTCCAGCAGGGCCTTTACAGCCACAATGAAACCGGGGGTGCATATACCGCACTGGAGAGACGCGTTCTCAAGAAAGGCTTGCTGAATGGGGTGCAGCCCGTCGGCGCTGGCAATCCCTTCGATGGTAGTTAGCTGCTTACCCTGTGCCTCAACTCCCAGGACACAGCAGGAGTCCACTATCCGCCCGTCCATTATGACGGTGCAAGCACCGCAGTTGCCATCGTTACAGCCTTCCTTTGTGCCGGTCAGCGAGAGCACATCCCTCAAGACCTCAAGGAGGCTCTGGCGAGGTTCGCAGAGAAAGTCTGTGTCTTCCCCGTTGATGTTCGATTGTACGTGGACCTTACCTGGCATTTTCCTAAGCCTCCTTAGCTCTTTCTATGGCTCCTTGCAATGTCCTGCGGGTCAGTACGCCCACCAGATGGCGTCGTTGCCGTATGGTGCCTCGCATGTCGGTGATGGGCTTGGCTGCGGCCATGGCTGCCTGGGCCGCCGCCTCGATGGCCTCTTCAGTTATCGCCTTGCCTGCTAAAGCGTCTCCCGCTTCCT
This sequence comes from Dehalococcoidia bacterium, assembly GCA_021296015.1. Lineage (GTDB taxonomy): Bacteria > Chloroflexota > Dehalococcoidia > Lucifugimonadales > JAGWBF01 > JAGWBG01. Next base: position 2,737 of record JAGWBG010000104.1, read on the forward strand.
TTACGAACAGGGGTGTTGGGGCAACTGAGGCCAGGGAGATGCGGGCGGATTCTATGGAGTTTTTGTCCGCGCTCAGCACCACCGAGGAACCTACCCCGGCGACGGCGATGTCCATCTCGTTGCGGGGGATGAACCGGAGATAGTTGGCCCCCTGGCGCTGCTTTGGCGAGGGAATGCGCAGGGATACCAGGAACTCGTTATCTTGCATGGCATTCCGCCCCGGGGCCGTGCAGAAGTCCTCCACGGGCATCTCCCTGGTGCCATTGGGTCCGGCTATTACGCAGGTGGACTCCAAGACGATTAGCGGGGGTATGCCGTCGGCGCTGGGGGCGGCGTTGCACAGGTTGCCCCCCAGGGATGCCCTTCCCTGAATCTGAATCCCGCCAATCATCGCTGCGGCGTCTATGAGACCCGGATAGGCATTGGCAATCGCCTCGTCCTGGTAGATGCGATAGCAGGGCACTGCGGAGCCTATCTCCAACCCTTTCTGCGGGTCATAGGAGAGATGGTTGGCTTCTGGGACTTCCTTGATGTCCACCACAAGCTCAACGCTCCGTCGGCCTCCCCTGAGCTGGACAAGGAGGTCCGTCCCCCCGGCCAGACAGCGAGCCTGATTGCCCTTCTCTGCAAGCAACGAGACCGTCTCGCTCACAGATTTAGGTACTGCGTAATCAATCTCCTTCAAAGACTCACCTCCCAAAGATAGAATATAGACATAATAGAGGATGAGGGTAGGACCGTCGCCTACCGCCCGCCCCAGGCGGGTCTCCCACTCCCTTCCAGGACCGGTAATGTTCTCCCTATGGAATAATATACGCTTGCCCCTTCTCTGTCAATTTGCTTACCTCTTCTTCTGATGACCTTTACAATCGAGACTCCTCATTGTAGTCTGTCAAGGCTGGAATTAGAGTTTTCAGTGAAATTTCAATGGGTGTTTCGCTATTTTGGGTGATATAATGGCCTAATCCTGGTATCGTGTTGGAGCGAGTACGTGGGAACTGAGCAGCAAAGAGGGCGGATGGACGGCCGTTCCTGGGATGAACCCAGAAAGGTGGATATAGTGCCGGGCTATCAGGCCTTTGCAGAGGGGTCCGCTCTGATTGAGATGGGCATGACGAGGGTGCTCTGCGCCGCCACTGTCGAAGAGCGAGTCCCGCCTTTTCTGAGGGGCGAAGGTGTGGGCTGGGTCACTGCCGAATATTCTATGCTTCCACGTTCTACCAACGTACGAACTCCCCGGGAGAGCGGCACGGGCCAGGTGAGGGGACGCTCACTGGAGATACAGCGACTTGTCGGCAGATGCTTGCGGGCAGTGACGGACCGGTCAGCGCTGGGAGAAAGAACGGTGCTGCTGGACTGTGATGTGCTTCAGGCCGACGGTGGCACCAGAACGGCGGCCATAACTGGGGCCTACGTTGCCCTTTATCAAGCCTTTCTGGTGCTTGTGCGTAACCGTCTGCTGAATGAGGTGCCCCTTGACAGCGCCGTGGCGGCGATGAGCGTGGGTGTCGTGGGTGGGAAGACCCTGCTGGACCTCTCCTACGAAGAGGATGCCCGTGCCCAGGTGGACTTCAACGTTGCCATGACGGACAATGGAAAGCTGGTGGAAATACAGGGCGCCGCTGAAGGCGCACCCTTCTCCCGGGAGACTGTGCCGGAGATAATCTCCCTAGCCAGTGTAGGGATGGAGCCCCTCTTTCGAGCACAGAGGGAAGCCATCCAGTCTATTACAGGGAGGGCATAGGGTGTGGGGGTTAAGCAGAACTTAACCCCCTTTCCCTTAGCAGAGTATGCTCAGGTCTTTCTGGCGATTCATCCTTATTTGTGCCGACGTCACAAACACTTACCTGGAGAAGAACGGCTCGTACCTCGCTGCGGCAATAACCTACTGGGCGCTGTTCTCTCTCATTCCCCTCAGCCTCGCTATCATGTTCATCCTGGGGACATTTTTCCGAGGCTCCGAGGACCTGCAAGCTCGCCTGTCTCTGGCGGTGAATACGTTGGTCCCCGTGTCCGAAGATACGCTGGACAACACCCTCCAGGTGCTGGGCAGGACCAGGGCAGTGACCGGAGCACTGAGTATCATTGGCCTTCTCTGGGTTTCCACCACCGTGTTCGGAGCCATCCGCAAGAGTGTGAATACCCTCTGGGGCATACGTCAGCCCCGGCGCTTCTTCTATGAGCGGCTGATAGACTTCTCCTTTACGGCCGGGGCGGGCCTGCTAATGGTCGTTCCCATCGCTCTGACCGCAGGTGTAGGAGTCCTGGGAGAGTTTACCTCGACTTTGCGCACCGGCAACCCTGATAACGACTGGCTGACAAGTCTGCTCCTAAACGTCCTCTCACCCTTTATCAGCCTTACGGTTTTCCTGTTTATTTACCGCTACCTTCCCAATGCCAAAGTTACCTTCAGAGAGATATGGCCCGGCGCTCTCGCGGCCGCTCTGATCTTCGAGGGATGGAAGGCGGTGTTTCTCTGGTACACCCGAAGCTTCCCCATATACGACACCGTATACGGGCCTGTGGGAGCGCTGGTGGCTCTGCTCACCTGGATTTATATCTCCGCCAACATCCTCCTTGTGGGAGCGCTGGGCACGTCTAGATACTCGGCATATATATCGAGTAGGATTGAGGATAAGGTCCGGGAGATACTGGTGGCGACCAAAGCTCTACAGACGACTCGCATAGGGGTTCGGTCCGGGGGTATGGAGGGCGAAGCCCCGCCAAAGGCCACGGGGACGGGGGAAGACGACTGATGCGACGTAAAGTCGGGGGCGAATTATTGGCTTCTCACCGCCGACAACTCCAATAGAATCTCTGAGAACCTGCCTGTGTCGCTATCCTGCCAGACTACCACGGTGTAGACCCCAGCCTTGGCGACCAGGCCTCCCAGGTCGGCGCTGAAGCTGAAAGAGTCCGCCGTCTCTGTCCAACGGTCGGCAACCACGTCGGTATCGTCTATATCCGAGTAGTGCCATCCTGAAGGCAATGGCTTCAGCACCCCGGCCACTGGGTCGCCGCACTCCGGCGAGAACCCTCCACCGACGCAGTAGCTTCGGATAGCGTTAATCTGCTCCGGCGTCTTGGTGGTGGGTGGTGGGTCGTAGTTGATTGTGACGCTGGGAGCAATATGCACGCCGGCCCGTTTCTTGGCAAGAGACAGGCTCAGGACGCCGCCCGCCGTGAGCACGGGCAGAGCGTCGGCCTCCAGGCGAGCATTTTCCCGTTGAAGGCAATGCCTATATTGACCGCTCGGTGGCTTGCATTGAGGATATTGTCCCTGTGACCCCAGTCCGAGTCGGCGTCGTCGTACATCATGGCCCACTGGAGCTCCTCAATGGCCTCCCTGGGCTGCGGGACCTCGCAGTTAACCAGGAGTTGACCGCAACGACTGGCGTTCCACTCCTTGTCCGTCCAACCGGACCATGCCACGTTTTCTGCCGCGTAGCTCGTGCCGCCAGTCAGACTATAGACCATGTAGGGTTTGAGACCGTCCGTCCACCAGTGGCCGCCGTAGCCGTGTTTCACCATATCCTGGGCGTGGTGCTGGGCTGCGGAGTTGCTGCCCAGCGC
>JAGWBG010000105.1 GCA_021296015.1 Dehalococcoidia bacterium
GTTGCCGAGGAGATAGCTACCTTGGACCACATCAGCCAGGGACGCCTGGACTTCGGCATCGGGCGTTCCACCTTCCCCACAACCTATGACTCCTACGGGATCCCATACAGTGAAAGCCGGGAGCGTTTTCTGGAATGTCTGGAAATTATCCTGAAGGGATGGAGCACGGAGCGCTTTTCCTACGAAGGGCAATATTACAAATTCCAGGATGTATGCGTGGTCCCCAAACCATTCCAGAACCCCCACCCGCCTATTTCCATAGGTGCAACCTCAGTCGAGAGCTTTGAGATGGTGGGGCACATGGGCTATCCAATCTTGGTTAACCCTTCCAGAGGGTTCAGCCTTCTGGGCATGGCCCCTCACATCCAGCAGTACCGTCGAGCCTGGCAGGAAGCAGGACACCAGGGGCAGGCAGAGGTGGGTCTGCGTGTACCCATGTACGTGGCCGAGACCGCCGACCGTGCTTACTCCGAACCCCAGGAGAGCACCATGTTCCAGATACGCCGCCTGGCTAATGTAATAGGTGCCTCGGGGTCACATACGGGTGTGTCTGCGGTGTCGCTGGAAGATAGAAATGCTCAAGCGAACCTTCTGGCTGACATGAACTATGACGACGTGCTGAGGGACAAGGTGATTTATGGAACGCCCGGAGAGGTTGTGGAGCGAATTCGTCAATTGGATGATGAACTGGGCCTGACGCAGATAATATATGAGGTGAACTTCGGGTGTCGAATCCCCTACGAGATGCAGGTCAACTGTCTGAAGCTGATGATGGAGCGGGTGGTCCCGGAGTTCGGCTAGTGTATCATTCGACCTTGAGCAGGGCCATGAAGGCCTCCTGGGGTATATCCACCCTGCCCACCTTCTTCAGGCGTTTCTTGCCCTCCTTCTGACGCTCCAGCAGCTTGCGCTTGCGGGTCACGTCTCCGCCGTAGCACTTGGCGAGCACGTCCTTCCTCAAAGCTCTGACGGTCTCCCTGGCGATAACCCGGTTCCCCACTGCCGCCTGTATGGGCACCTCGAAGAGTTGGCGAGGGATTGCGCTCTTCAGCCGCTCCACCAATGCCCTGCCGTACTGGTAAGCCTTGTCCTTGTGGATAATCATTGACAGAGCATCAACCGGTTCCATGTTGAGCAGTATGTCCAGCTTTACCAGGGGTGCGCTATGGTAACCTTCGAAAGAGTAGTCCAGGGATGCGTAGCCCTGGGTGCGGGACTTGAGTTGGTTATAGAACTCTGCCAGCATCTCCGAGAGGGGCATGGTGTACTCCGTCAGCACCCTGGCACCCCCAAGGGACCCGTTGCCATCGTCACCGGCCGCTCCATGAATGTACTCCATGCGCTTGAACCTGGCCCTGCGGGCGGACATAAGCTCCATAACAGAGCCCACGTGACGCTCCGGGGTTACTATTGTCATAGCCAGCCAGGGTTCCTGTATCTCCAGAACGTCGGCGGGAGAGGGCAACTTGGACGGGGCATCCACCTCCATGATTGTCTCGTCTTTCATGAGCACACGGTAAGCTACGCTGGGAGCCGTGATGACTATATTGAGGAAGTATTCCCGCTCCAATCGCTCCTGTACGATGTCCATGTGAAGCAGGCCCAGGAAGCCGCACCGAAATCCGAATCCCAGTGCGGGGCTGTTCTCGAACTCGTAGGTGAGGGCGGCATCGTTAAGCTGTAGCTTCTCCAGGGCAGTCCTCAACGACTGATACTCTTCCCCGTCGGCCGGATAGAGTCCTGCAAATACCATCGGCTTGAGCGGCACGTAGCCCGGTAAAGGGGTTTCGGCGGGTCTGTCGAAGGTGGTGAGAGTATCACCCACCCCGCACTCTCTCACGTCCTTTAGGCCGGTCGCAATGTAGCCAACCTGCCCCGCAATCAAGGAATCTGCGGGCGTCAAATTCGGAGAGAAGATGCCTATCTCCATAGACTCGGTAGATTTGACCGAGGACATTATGAGTATTCGGTCATCCCGAGATATAGAACCCTCAAATACCCTCACGTAGGCCACTATGCCCTTGTAGGTGTTGTATATGGAATCGAAGACCAGGGCGCGAAGGGGTACGTCGAGTCCCCCACCGGGTGATGGCATGCGTTCCGTTACGGCCTGAAGGACCTGGTGGACACCGGTACCTGCCTTGGCTGAAGTGAAGATTATCTCCTCGGCAGAGAAACCGAATATCTGCTGTAGCTCGCTCGCTACTCTCTCCGGCTCGGCCTGAGGCAAGTCCACCTTATTGACAACAGGTATGAGCACCAGGTTGTGTTCCACAGCCAGGAAAGCGTTTGCGATGGTCTGGGCCTCGATGCCCTGGCTGGCATCTACAACCAGGAGGGCACCCTCACAAGCTGCCAGAGCACGGGATACCTCGTAGCTAAAGTCCACGTGACCTGGCGTATCAATAAGGTTCAGCTGGTACTCCTGACCGTCCTCACCGTGGTAGGCCATAGTCACAGCCTTACCCTTGATGGTTATGCCGCGCTCCCTCTCCAACTCCATCCGGTCCAGGAACTGCTCTTTCATATCCTGGGGTAGCACGGTGCCGGTGGCTTCCAGCAAACGGTCGGCCAGGGTCGACTTGCCGTGGTCTATGTGGGCTATGATGCAAAAATTTCTTATGGTATTTTGATTCATTCCAAAGTTCTGTGGGACTTGCTACTCCTTTAACTTGGCATCGGGGGATACTTTTGTACCCCTTCCTTTGAGGGTGGTTTCAAAGTTGTGCTACAGGGCTTCCGCTCCTCGGAATGACAATGTGCATCAAGCGCTTGACGGAAAGGGATCAAGATGGGGGTGACCTGCCCACCTCCGACAGGTGGATGGTGCCCCCTAATCCTAGTCAGCTTCCGGCGGAGGAGAAGGAATTTGGCTAACCCCCGAAATGCCCTACCTCAAGGGAGCTTCCGGGGACCCATACCCTGGTACGTGGATGCACGACACCCAGTGGTCAGCCTCTATCTCCCGCAGGTCCGGGATATGCTCCTGACATTCTCCGGTGGCCTGTGAGCAACGAGGGTGGAACACACACCCGCGAGGCGGATTGAGGGGACTTGGGACCTCTCCGGTGAGTATAATCCTCTCACGCTCGCCATCTATTATCGGGTCAGGTATGGGCACGGCAGAGAGGAGAGCTTTCGTGTAGGTGTGCAGCGGGTTTTCGTAAATGTCGGTCCGGTCCGCAATCTCCACAATGTGGCCCAGGTACATCACTGCCACCCGGTTGCTGATGTGCCTTACCACCGAGAGGTCGTGGGCAATGAACAGATAAGTAAGGTCGAACTGCTCTTGGAGGTCCTCCAGGAGGTTTACAATCTGGGCCTGGATGGACACGTCCAGGGCCGAAACCGGTTCGTCGCACACGATGAACTGAGGGTTCACTGCCAGGGCGCGGGCCACCCCGATACGCTGGCGCTGGCCCCCGCTGAACTCGTGGGGGAACCTGTCCGCCATGGATGGGTTCAACCCAACTACGGTAAGCAACTCGGACACCCTCTCCCGGTACTCCTGCCTGCTCTTGGAGAGGCCATGTACGACCAGAGGCTCTCCGATAATGTTCCCTGCGGTCATGCGGGGATTCAAAGAGCTGTAAGGGTCCTGGAATATGACCTGCATCTGGCGGCGCATGGAACGTATCTCGCGGTTTCTCATGGTACACAGGTCCCTGCCTTCAAACCGCACGCTGCCGGAGGTGGGCTTGTAAAGCTGGAGAATGCACCTTCCGGTGGTGGTCTTGCCACAGCCGCTCTCACCCACCAGTCCCAGGGTCTCACCCCGGCGCACGAAGAAACTCACGTCGTCTACCGCCTTGATGTGAGCCACGGCCCGCTGGATGATGATGCCGGAGGTGACCGGGAAGTACATTTTGAGGTTCTCCACGTTCACCAGTACGTCGTCCATCTGGTGGCCGTTGGTTTGGTTCACGGCATTCATTGGGCGTCCTCCTTTACTTAGGCAGTCAGGGTATCTGCCACAAAACAGGCCGAGGTATGACCGTCACTCACTGACCGCAGTTGAGGTATCTCTTCGGCACACCTGTCAATTGCGTACCGGCATCTGGCTCGGAAGGAGCATCCCGCTGGCAGGTTCACGAGGTCCGGAGGCTGGCCTTCGATGGGGTCCAGCTTCTCCTTCCTGGGCAGGTCCAGCCTGGGCACCGAGTTCAGAAGGCCCAGAGCGTAGGGGTGACGTGGGTTTCTGTAGATTTCCTGGGCCGAGCCTCGCTCGATAATTTTGCCTGCGTACATAATGTTTACCCTATCGGCGTAACGGGCCACCACACCCAGATTGTGGGTAATTATGATGAGGGATACCCCGTACTCCACGCTGAGGTTCTTCATCAACTCCAGAATCTGGGCCTGAATTGTCACATCCAGAGCGGTGGTAGGCTCATCGGCGATAATCAGCTTGGGGTTGCAACTCAGGGCCATGGCAATCATAACCCTCTGGCGCATACCGCCGCTGAACTGGTGGGGGTACTGCTTGATGCGGCTCTGCGGGGCCGGTATGCCCACCTGTTCCAGACGACGGACGGCCTCCTGACGGGCTTCACCTTTCTTCATGCCCAGGTGAAGCTCCAGGGACTCGGTTAGCTGGCGCTCAACAGAGAGGACGGGGTTAAGAGATGTCATAGGCTCCTGGAAGACCATGGAAATGTCCTTGCCGCGGATGCGCCTCATCTCGTTGTCGGATATCTTCAGCAGGTCTCTACCCTCGAAGATAATCTCGCCGCCCACCGTCCTACCCGGAGGGTCCGGGATAAGACGCATGACGGATAGGGCGCTCACGCTCTTGCCACACCCGCTCTCCCCCACAAGCCCCAGAGTTTCACCCTCCTCAAGCTCGTAGGAGGCCCCGTCCACCGCTCTCACCACACCTTCCTGGGTGAAGAAATGGGTCTGTAGGTCCTTAACTTCTAATAAGGTAGCCATGGAGTCTCCTTCACAGTCAGACGTAATGCCCCAACCCGGCGTCTGCGTGTTTGCTGAACGCTTATGGTGGGGAAGGGGAGATTCGAACTCCCACGCCTTTCAGCACATGATCCTAAGTCATGCTCGTCTACCTATTCCGACACTTCCCCTACCGGGGACCTGAAGCCAGCTTTCTGGTGACCCGCCTCGGGGTCGAACCGAGAACCTACGGATTAAGAGTCCGTTGCTCTGCCAGTTGAGCTAGCGGGCCGCCGACCTGTCAATGTGCTGTGAGACCGATACAGGTAAAGCGTAGAAAGAATCTATCAAGGAGATAGGCTTTTGTCAACTCCCTCGCAATCCTTATTGATTGGGAAAGCCAATCCGTCACCCTATTCATGCTATCGTATCCTATTAATTATAGAAATTGTTCTTACGCATAGTCAAGCGTGAATGATGGCAGAAATGGTCCCTCTGATAGGTCCTTTGCCCACCCTGCTAACGAGGATGGACGTTAACACTCCACCACGTCCACTACCTTGATAGTTACCGATGCCCCGTCTTTGCCCCCGTTGCCGTCGCTCGCCTCCACCGTCAAGGTATAGGACGATACACTTTCGTAGTTGAGAGTGCTCGCCACGGTGACCTGGCCGCTGGAGGAACCTATGGCGAATTTACCAGTATCGTTGCCCGCCGTGATGGAGTACGTTACCGTGTCACCCTCGTCAGGGTCCGTCGCTGCGACTGTTCCCACTGCTGCCTCCACCGCCGCGTTTTCAGCGACCGAGAAGGAGTAGGAGCCGGGGTCGAACGCCGGTGCTGTATTGACAGTCGGCTTGGGTGTCGGTGCGGCGCTCCCCTTACGGATGCGGAGCATGAGCTGGTCCCCAGCCTGCCAGGGCTGAGACGCCACGCTCCTACTCAGCGTGCCACCGGAGACCGTGTCCACGCCGCCGTCCAGGGAGAGGGCCACTGTCCCGTCCAGGGCGATGAAGTCGAGGACGTATCCGGTGAGGGCCACCGCGGTACTAAGCCTGCCACTTCAGGGACTGGAGCGACGTTCTCACCCTGCCGACGGTAAACGTTGTGGGCGTCAGTGCCCCATTGGTCCCATCTGCCCCCACCGCCGGACCTATGGCAACGGGGTCGAAGAAGGCCTCGTGCAGCGTGCCGGTAGGGGCCCTGACGGTGACGAATACCTCCTGCCTTTTCAGCTCGTCTTCGGGAAGCGAATCGCAGATGACGTGTTCTTGATGCCTGTAGGCATAGTAGAACCTGTACTGCTCCGCAGGTAAGGGGCGCGACGTTTTCGCAACCCCAGGCCATTGAGGATGGAACAGGTCCTCGTCCATTCCCCTAAGCACGAACTCTCCGTAGTCGCTGGGCTCCGTTTCCCCATAAAATTGCAGCATACGGTCTGCCTGTACCGCTGTGTACACCAGAGTCCCAGCGGGTAGACCAGAACGTATAGTGTGGCTATGAAGCTTGTAATAGTAGTCGCGGCCATCCTCGAAGGTTCCCTTGAGGCGTTCCTTCCTATAGCTGACTTCCCGCTCCCATTTAAGCTTGAGATAGAAGCATTCCTTGTACGCCTCAGAGCCGCCGCCAGCGGCGACCTCCCGGTCGTTCGCCGCAATCTTGGCCTTCATATCGGCCAGGGTGATGGTTGGCGCCGACCCGGACTGGCCCGCCGCCCCTGATGCGCCGATGGGGGCTGCCGGTGCATCCAGCAGAAAGTGCTGCCCTCCGCCCGATGTCCCGCTGGCCCCCAACGCTTCCCCGGCCGACGCCGCGGGCAGCCACCGCTTCTCGCTCCGGCTGGCTATGGTGTAGTACTCTTCGCCTGTGTAGAGGGATACGGTCCCAAACCAATAACGGCCCTCCTGATTACTGCTCGGCAGTTCCGGATGGGCGTCAGTGAGGAAGATAATGGCCTCCCGATTGTCCCAGCGCGTGTCGCGGTTGTCTCGAAGGGCGTTCCCCCGGGCACTGGCCGCCCTTGCGGTCGTGTGTTTGGTTCCCGGGTCGTAGGCAACTGCCACAAGTTTGCCTGAGCCTCTTCCATGCATGTACTCCAGCACCTGGAAGTGGTGCTCCAGCGCGCCGTAGTAGCCGTCCTTTCTGGCGAGTTGCTCCACCGCCGAAGAAACCGAGCGCAGGCGCACCCTTGCTATCACGTCGGCCCCCGCTATCCGCTCCTCAAGTGATGACTGTCCAAAGTATTCCCCCGCCCTGCCACCAAGTCCGCCTATGAGAAGTCCCTCGCTCTCCGTAGCAATGTTGAATCCGACGTAGGATATCAGGCCGACTACGGTGAGCACGAACAGGGCGGCCACACCCAGAATCAGATAGAGAAACCGGCGGGACATCGTGAGCATTTTGTTCAGCTTCATCAGCGCTTGCTTTCTTATCAGTGCGGCTCCGTGCCGTGCGCGTTGCGGTACACTTGCTTGATATAGTCTATGTCCAACGATGGGATAGCCGCGGCGCTCCCCTTACGGATGCGGAGCATGAGCTGGTCCCCAGCCTCCCAGGGTTGAGACGCGACGGTCCAGGTCAGCGTGCCACCGGAGACCGTGGCCACGCCGCCGTCGAGGGAGAGGGCCACCGTCCCGTCCAGGGCGATGAAGTCGAGGACGTGACCCGTGAGGGCCACCGCGGTACTAAGTTCCAGCATCACCGAGCCGTCCTGCCACTTCATGCCGACGGTAAACGCTGTGTGCGTCAGTGCCCCGTTGGTCCCGTCTGCCCCCACCGCCGCACCAATAGCTACGGGGTCAAAGAAGGCCTCGTAGACCGTGCCTATGGGAGCTGTTACCGATACCTGATATTTTTTCGGCGGGAACACCGACAAATAATCGCATGGGATGTGGAAATAAAGCTGCCAGTGTCTATCAACTCTGTAGGTCCCGGCCGGAAGGGGACGGGCAGTCTCGACAACCCATCCATATCCAGTATCCGGCCTGTCATCATCATCGTCAGGCCGAGCCACGAAGAGGTCTTTGTCAGGCCCATCAAGCCAGAAATTGTCATAGGCAGGGCTGGCAATGTAGCCAATTTTGGGGTCCATAGGATAGCCATCAATGAAGGTTCCTGAGCTTGCACTGGAGGCTATCTCTATTCCTTCAACAGGAAATTCGTATGACCCTGGGTAAAATGCTATTACGTCACGGTACTCTCTCTCATCGTCCAGGGCATCTATATTACACTGCCTATAGCTTTGCGACCCGTCCCCACCCTCCAGCCATGCGATTTTGGCCTTCAGTTCTGCCAGGGTGAAGGTCTCGCTGGT
>JAGWBG010000106.1 GCA_021296015.1 Dehalococcoidia bacterium
TTCCCGATGGCGAGAGGCTCACGGCGGAGACGGCAGGGGCCTATGGTTCCTCGGACGGGCGAATGGTATCCCTTCGTCTGGCGGAGTCCCGTGACCTGGAGTTCCCCCGGGCAGTGGTATTTGACCTTCCAGACTACCATTTCGACGGTGAACTGATTCACATGCGAGCGCTGGACGACCTGGCCGGGTGCGCCAGCATCCTGACGGCCCTGATAATGTTGGCCAACAATGAAGATGTGGGAGAGGTGTACGGAGTGTTCACCAGGGCCGAGGAGGTTGGCCTCATAGGGGCACGTCTCATGGCCGAAGGTGGGACACTGCCAAAGGATACCATCGTCGTGTCACTGGAGGCCAGCCGGACTCTACCCGGAGCGGTCATCGGCCAAGGGCCGGTGATACGGGTGGGAGATGCCACCTTCACATTCGACGCCGAGGCGGAGGGAGTGCTGCTGAAGGCACGGGAGGAACTGTCGGAGCATCAGCCCGATTTCAAGGCACAGCGTCAGCTTATGAGTGGCGGTACTTGCGAGGCCAGCGCATTCAGGTACTACGGCTATTCCTCCACCGGCATTGCCTTTCCCCTGGGGAATTATCACAACGCAACTCCCGACGGCGGAGTAGATGCCGAGTATATCCACGTAAATGACTTCACCGGCGGAGTGGAGTTAATAGTACAGGCTGCTCGCAGCGTGGGCCGACGGCAAGAGTCGCGCTCCTGGCAGCGCATGAAGAGCATACCCGAGGACTACCGACGGAGGTTAACCTAGCACTCCCCCACCCGCAGCAGGCGGCCATCTCGCCATGCCACTGCCCCGTCTCGCACCGTCAGGAAAGTATCCAGGCGAAGCTTACCCTCGGCGGTGTGGTTGGACATGTCCTGCCACACAAAGCGCCCCTCCCTCTGCTCAAAGACCGCCGCATCCCCCGCCATGCCGGGCACCAGGGAACCTATCTCGCCGTCGAGGCTCAGCGCCCTGGAGGCTCGTGAAGTGCTGGAGGCAACAGCATCCTCCAGGGGCATCCCCATAGCGTGGAACTGGCTTACCAAATCGTTCTGCTTGTAGACCACCCTGTCCGCCGGGGGAATATGTATATCGGTGCTGATGGTTGTGGGGAAAAAGTCGTGCCGCAATGCTCCCCTGGCCACGTCCAAATCACAGTGGACCCCGGCATGGGCCACGTCCAATATCACTCCCCGGTCGGCGGCGGCCTTCACCTCCGGCCTGACCTTGCCGTTGGCGTCAAGGATGCCCTCCGGGTTGCCATTGAAAATGTGGGTAGCAATGTCGCCCGGTCCCAGGTGTTCCAGGATGTCGGGCAAAGGTATCGGCGTACCACTTATATGCACCATGAGCTTGACCCCGGCCTTGTCGGCGGCTTCTCGAGCCCTCCTCAGAGCGTTATGGGCATCCCAATGGGAGACGGCATCCACGTGCATCCTCACCTTGACGCCGATAAGAAAGCCCGGGTTTTCCTTGATGGCATCCGCCGTGCGGTCGGCGTCCACCAAACGCATGTCCCGAAGCTCTCCTCCCAGCACCGGATTCAGTAGCAGGCCGGTGGCGCCTATATGCAGAAAGGCCAGAAGGCGGGTCCTCTTGGCGGGAAAAACATAGTCGCGCATAGCCATGTAATTCGCCCAACCCGCACTGCCGGCATCAATCCCCGTGGTCACTCCGGCGGACAGGCAAGTCTCGTCGGCGTTTGTGGCGCTTGTATTGCCCCCATGATAGAAATGGCCGTGAATGTCTATAAGCCCTGGCGTCACCAACTTGCCGGTTACATCTACCGACTGAGCAGCCTGAGTGGGGTCAATCCTTTCGGCCACTGCGACCACCCTGCCATCCTTGAAAGCCACGTCCCTGCGGTCATGGATATTCTGGCCAGGGTCCAACAGTGTACCACCCTTCAGTACAAGGTCGTAAGCTTGCTGTTGAGTCGCCATATACTTCCCTCTTTACGTGATTATTCAATCCCGACAGGCTGAGTTTCTACTCTCTTCCCAGGTAGTACCTCCACCGGCGGAGCTTGGGGAGAACCCTCTCAGCCAGCCGGTCAAAATCCTCGATAGTGACCTCGGTATCCTTATCAAGATGGAAAGTCCCCCATTTTTCAAGGGCTTCTTCAGTAAAACGCTCAACCAGATGGGGAGACCTACCCGCCAATCTGCCCAGCTGGAAGGCCAGCGTTACTGCAAGCTGATTGTTCACGATTCGCTCAAAGGCATCCGGGTCATCCAGGTCGTCGGGAATGCCACCACACTGAATCAGGAAATCATCCAGCACCTGCTCAACGACTTCAGGTATATCGGCCAACTCGATCCGGGTCATGTATTCAGTCAGCCGGTCGGCAAGCTCCTTGACCCCTTCCTCGGGGAGGAGGTCTGCATCCCGCCCTGGTGGGTCATAGGAGTCCCTGCCCTCCGCTTCCGTCATATCAACTCCCATACGTGCGAGGTAAGTCCTCTACAAGTGTCATTACCGGCATATTTTACCACAGGGAAGGACTTGTCAGGCGCTTCCCCCTCCGACCCATGAAAGTGTCCTGGTATCCGACCGTGTCGGAAGTGGTATACTTGCGAATAGACAGGCTCATCATGGAGTATGGTCATAGAAGTAGTCCCATAAGCAGGAGGCAGCCAGATGGTCCTGGAACCCGGTAAGATTACAGAAGAGGGAATTCAGCGGCTCAGGGAGCGCATCGGTACATACAACCGCCCGCGTCAGTACGGGGTGGGCCTTTTCAACGAGTACGCATCCCGGGACGCCATACGCCACTTCTGCCAGGGTATCGGCGACCCCAATCCTATCTACTGGGACGAGGAATATGCCCGCCACACTGTCTACGGTACTATAATCGCTCCTCCGGCCTTCCTCTATAGCGTCTACTGGTGCTCGGGTCGTACAGGAGGTCTCCCCGGCGTTCACGGTTTCCACGCAGGCAACGATTGGGAATGGTTCAGGCCCATTCACCTGGGTGACCGTATCTCGGTGCAGGAGCAATTCACGGGCCTGGATGAGAAGGAGAGTCAGTTCGCCGGTCACGTCCTGATTCAGTCCAGTGTTTGCCATTACTACAATCAGAGGGGCGAGGTGATAGCCCGGTGCAGGGGCTGGCAGGTAAGGGCGGAGCGCACCGCCGCAAGAGAGCACCGAAAGTATACCTTCGAGCCATACCGGTACACACAGGACGAGGTACGGGCCATGGAAGAGGCAGTCCTGTCCGAGGAGGCCCGAGGCCGCACCCCCCGTTGGTGGGAGGAGGTGGAGTTGGAGGAGGACCTCAATCCTGTGGTTAAGGGGCCCTTGAGTCATGGCGACATACAGGCTTTTGTCGCCGGATGTATCGGGGGGCTATCCCACGGCCTACAGCTGAGAGAGATGAAACGTCATCCATCCTGGGGATTCAGGGACCCGAATACGGGCGCTCAGGAGGCCATCATCCGAGTACACGACGTACAGGAAGCAGCGGAAAGCGCAGGGCTTCCCGGAGCGTATGACTACGGCTGCCAGCGTTGTTGCTGGATGGGACACCTGCTAACCAACTGGATGGGAGATCACGGCTTCCTGAAGAAGATGTACGTTGAGCTACGCCGGTTCAACGTAGTTGGGGACACTACCTGGTGCAAGGGCAAGGTCACCGGCAAACGTCAAGAGGAAAGTGAACACCTGGTGGACCTGGAGATTTGGGGAGAGAATCAGCGGGGTGAGGTCACCACCAAGGGGACTGCCGTGGTGCGGCTGCCATCCAGAAACACAACGTAGCGCCGGATAGGGTACTGTCTGCTACTTCATCCATGGGCTGGTATAACCAGACGTTTCAGGGTTTACTTCCGATGCGCGGATCAAGGTATGTGGACTGGTTTGGTCACTGCCCAGGAATCGCCGAAGGTGGGCATGAAGGTGGCGTGGTAAGGCTCCGGCCCACCGGCCACGACTAGCATAATGTCATCAGGCCTCCTGACCTGATGGACCATACCATCCGAGATTACCGGGTCAATGCGTTGCCGGCGCACCATCGGTCGAAGCTCCGAGACCGGGATGCCGCCCTTCTCATAGAGGAACCTCTTCACGTCCGGCTTCGACATACCCGCTCTGAGGGCCAGTTGAGCATGGCCGCCGGTGATAATCATTGCCGGTTCACCTTTGCCAAGATGCAAATTGTTGCTTCCCATCTGCCCGAAGTCCCGCGCCATAACCCACAGCATATCGTGAAGGTTTTGATAGGTTGTTGTGATTGTGTTGAGGGTCCCGTTGAAGGAGTTGACGGTAACTGTGCTGTCCTCCCGCCGGAATCCCCTTTCCACGTGGAGCGGCTCCCAGGGATTGTTCTCCTCATCTTCGCCAAAGCATAACGTATACTTGCCGGGAAATCCGTGAATTGCCTTGTCAACCTCGCCGGGCCGTGCGCCACCAATATTCATCAGAACCAGAGACAGGGCACGGCCTATGGTTGCATTGGCTCTCCAACCCCTGCCGAGGCAGTTGCGGCCACAGTTGACGTTAATCTGATGGCGGATAGGGCCATTGATAATGATTCCTACGCCACAGGGATTGGTCGTAGTCTGGACACCGTCCAGATTGAATTGCTCCTCACATACCGCCTCGATGGCGGCGACGAGAACGGGCATGTACTGGGGAAGACAACCCGCCATCACTCCATTGACGGCTATCTTCTCGACTGTAGCCTCTCCACCGGAAGGACTCAGGACCCCCACTACATGGTCCTCAGGCAAGCCTGCTCCCTCTATCATTCTCCACACCCTGTCCTCGGTAGGTGGAATAATCGGGAGTCCATCGCCCAAGCCCTGGGATGTCACGTACTAAAAAACAGACTCCGGGGAGTCTCCCGCGTCCACTTGCTGAGAACGTAGCAGCGGTCGGCGACTAGTCACTTGTTACTCCCGGTCCACAATAGCTTCCCTGCGGCCTCATCAAAGGTAATCTGGGCAAGGTAGCGCAGTTCTTCATCGGAAAGCTCCTCAATATTGGAGGGAAGGACCAATATCTCCAGTCCAGGCTCGCCCTGGGCGTGGGCTATGGTGCTGGCAAGCTCCTTGAACTCCCCTGTAACCATGACCACCGAGGGAACCCCTCCCCGCTCCAGCATAATTGCGTCGTGGACACTCCACGTCGTGCAGGAGCCTCAATGGCCCATGCCAACTATAGCGGCGTCCGCCTTTTCTACAAGGGCGTTAAGCCTATCTTCGATGAGAGGGCCGGATAGGTCGAGGTTGACAGTCCTCATGACCTCTCGGATTTCGTACTTGTCTTTGGCAATCTCTTCAAAATGATTCGCCATCACGTCGTAGCTGCGCCAGGCGTTACTGACAACTCCCAGGGTATTGTTACCAAGACTCACCACTCTAGGAGCCAATCCCACATCCCCAACCATCGGATGCGCGGTAGGGTCGAGAATCTTTATAATCTTACCGCTCATCACACCATCCCTTTTCATCTAGCGTATCATAGAGTGATTTTTTGAGTCTTATCCGTTTTTATAATCCCTATCCGACAAACCATTCAGGTAATGATTTGAACGCTATCCTACCCTTTGCAGATGGACTGTGTCAAGCTTCCTCTTGATCCCGCCTCTGACATCCCCTCATTGACTTTCACTTCCCGGTCATTTAACCTCATGCACGTCGGTAGAACGTACATTCTATTTATGGCGTCCGGTCTTGGGGCAGGCTGAGCACAGACAGACCGGATGCGCATAAAGGATAGATAGGGTAACAACAGCGGGACGGACCCCTGTAGGTCTGTCCCGCTTTTATAACTCGCACCACAGAACCAGGTTGGCAGAAGGCGGGAGTGACGACGAAGAAATGGCAGGATTGGGAGGCCATCAAGAGAGGAGGAGAAGTATATGACTGATACCCGAACCTGGGAAAGGGAGCGGCTGG
>JAGWBG010000107.1 GCA_021296015.1 Dehalococcoidia bacterium
ACGTCCCTTCCCTCCTCACTCTGCCCATAGAGCTACCGGGGATGACGCCTCAAAAGGTGGCCCTTGCATGGGGTTGGATTATGACAGCTTCGGGGGTAGGCACCTTCATAGCACCTCTGGTAGTGGGGATTCTGAGGGACTCCACAGGTAGCTTCACACCCGGATTCCTTGTCTTTGGTCTGCTGGCATGGTTCCTCTTCGTTGCGGGCTTCCTCCTGCCCAACACCGGTGACCGGAGGCTGGGTCCTCCGGGCAAGGTTGCTTCACCGGCCCCCGCCTCAGACTAAGCTACATGAACTGTGGACGTAGCGGGAAGGGAGGGTGTATCATCTATCGTAGGGGAGGCTTGGGCCATACATAGTAATTAGGCGGCCAATCCCGTTATCCTGCTTTTTGTAAGAAATAGTGATTGCGGAGGTAGACATGAGGGTAGTAAGGACAGCCGAGATGGCCGAGACGCCGGCGGATAGCCCCCTGTTTGTGGGCGGGGAAGTAACACGCCAGGCCGTCGTGCCCACCGAAGAGGCGAAGAATTTCAACTGCGGAATAGTGAACTTCACTAGAGGGTCAAGAAACAAGTTCCATGCCCATACCAGCGATCAGATCCTGATAATAACCTCCGGCATAGGCATTGTCGCCACCGAGAATGAGGAGCGCGAGGTAACGGTGGGCGACATAGTGCATATTCCGGCGGGAGAGAAGCACTGGCACGGGGCGCGAAAAGAGTCTTACATGTCCCACATCACCGTGACTTCAAAGGACAGCGAGACCACCACACTGGAGTAAGGACCAGGGCATATCTGTGAAGCAGGTATGCGCCGATAGTCCGGTGGAGGACCGGCCGGAGGCATAGACATTTGGCACGTGACAAAGTAGTGGTAGCCATGAGCGGCGGGGTGGACTCGTCGGTCGCCGCCCTCCTGTTGAAGCAGGCAGGGTATGAAGTGGTGGGCGTCACCATGAAGCTGTACAGCATTGACCAGTCGGACTTGCCCGAACACTACCGTGGCTGCTGTACCGTTGACGACGTGGAGGACGCCCGGATCGTGTGCCACCGTCTGGACATTCCTCACTACGTCTTCAACCTCCAGAGGGAATTCCAGGCCTTTGTCATTGACTACTTCTGCAGCGAGTACCAGCAGGGGAGGACACCCCATCCCTGTATAGCCTGCAACGACAAGATAAAGTTCAACTTCTTGCTCCAGCGTGCCCGCTTCCTCGATGCCGGTTATATAGCAACTGGCCACTACGCACGCATTGAGACTGGCGCTGACGGACTGCGCCTCCTCAAGGGCATTGACCACCGGAAGGACCAGTCCTATGTCCTGTACGGTATGGGCCAGGAGGAGCTTTCCCACACCATGCTGCCCGTAGGCGGGTACAGCAAGGAGGAGATAAGGAAGTTGGCTGTCCGGTCGGATTTCCCCAATGCCCAGAAACCCGACAGCCAGGACATTTGCTTCATTCCGTCGGGTGACTACCGCAAGTTTCTCAGAGAGCACGTAACTCCCCGACCCGGCTATATCGTAGACAGCGAAGGACGTGTCATGGGGGAGCACCAGGGTATCGAGTCCTTCACCGTGGGGCAGCGTCGTGGTCTGGGCGTATCCGGTGGAGAGCCTGTATACGTGATAGGAATAGACGCCGAGAGCAGTCGAATAGTGGTGGGGAGCGAGGCGGAGCTTTATAGCGACACGCTGTGGGCCTCGGAGGTCAGCTACACCTCGGACCGGGAGCCTGGAGAGGCTATAGACATCACCGTCAAGATACGGTACAAGTCGCCGGAGACCGAGGCGACCCTTTATCCCCAGGGCAGCCATGCCCTCGTGCGATTCCGCCAGCCCCAGCGGGCCATCACCCCGGGCCAGGCGGTGGTGTTCTACCGGGGCGTTGAGGTGCTGGGCGGAGGCCGCATAAGCAGCGAACCAGGTATCACTGCCTCTTGCCAATCCAAGGCTGGACTTCCGGCTGCATCTCCTTAGACGAATGTTCGGGCGGAACCACTAACCCATCCCAGTAGCCTGTGGAGGAGACCATTGCCCACCTTCGACCTGGAACTGGAGCTTCAGCGACAGGGGTTTCCCCTTGTTGCGGGCGTAGACGAGGCGGGGCGCGGCCCTCTGGCCGGACCCGTGGCGGCGGCGGCGGTGGTCTTGCCCCCGGAGGAGGCGGGGTCTGCCTGGCTCCACCTTGTGGACGACAGCAAGGCACTGACTCCCCTCCAGAGACGGAAGGCGCTGGAACATATCGAGAACCACGCTATAGCCATCGGTCTGGGAATGGCGACACACCAGGAGATAGACTCTCAAGGCATCGGCAGCTCAACCAGGGCTGCCATGCTCCGCGCCATCGCCAACCTGCGCTCTCGACGTGACACTGAGGAGGTCATCAGGCCGTCCCACCTCCTCGTAGATTTCGTCAAGCTCCCCGAATGTGGTATTCCCTTTCTGGCGATGGCCCGTGGGGACAGCCTGAGCTACTCCATAGCCGCCGCATCCATCGTCGCCAAAGTAGCCCGCGATAGGCTCATGGAGGAGGCGGATGCCATGTATCCCGGCTATGGGTTCTCCCAGCATAAGGGCTATCCCACGCCCCATCATTTGCGTCAGCTAGGTCTGCTCGGACCTTCCCCCATCCACCGGCGCTCCTTCAGCCCATTGAGAGACCTTTGCATAACCGCCGAAACAACGTCGGGGCAGGATCTTCGTCGGAATGACGGTTGCTCAAATGCCTCATTGCGCTGCAGGGTAAGCTGACCATGCCCACTGCCAGAAGTCGGTTGGGTACATACGGAGAGGGGATTGCCAGGGATTATCTCAAGGCCAAAGGCTACCGGGTTATGGATTCCAATTTCCGTTGTCCCTGGGGAGAAGTGGACATAGTAGCACGGGAGGGAGACTGTCTGGTATTCGTCGAGGTACGCACCCGTCGCGGCTCGTTGCCATACGGCACTCCCGAAGAATCACTCACCAGGAAGAAGCGGGACAGGCTGGTGGCCACCGCCGAGACCTATATTCAGAAGTGTCCCGACCCTCCAGAGGAGTGGAGGATTGACCTGATTGGGGTGTAGCTGGACAGTCGGAGTTCCGTCGAGCGAGTGGTGCATCTGGCGAACGCCGTTGAGCTTACCTGAAGTCAGGCTCAGGCCACTATTTTACCACGGACTCCCCTGTGCTAAAATCTACGGTAGTGGCCTCATGGTGAGCAAGGAATAGAGGATATGCCGCTTTATGAATATCGTTGCCACGATTGCCGGCGCAGGTCAACAGTGCTGGTGAGGAGCCTATCCGGCTCCCCGGAGCCGACCTGCGAGCACTGTGGCAGTGCCAACCTTAGGCGCCTTATCTCCAGGGTCTCGTTCCATCGTTCCTGGGGAGATAGTCTGAACTGGGCACCCGACTCGGGCTACCCCGATGATATGGAGCATGAAGACCCAAGACAGATGGCCCAGTGGATGCGCAGTATGCAGAGGGAGATGGGTGAGGAGGTAACCCCCGAATTCGAGCAGATGATGGAGGAAATAGAGTCAGAGGCGGAGATGCCAGACTACGGCGAAGAGTGAATGTACTAATGACCGAAATTCTCCTGAACCATACGAGGAGACAGCAAAGACATGCCCATCTATGAGTACCGCTGTGGCAGTTGCGAAAAGAAATCATCCTTCTTTACCAGGTCTATAAACACCCCCATCCGGCCAGTATGCTCCCACTGTCAGAGCACACAAATGCAACGCACCATCTCCCCCGTTGCCTACCACAAATCTCTCAAGACCATACATGAGGAGTCCGGGCGACCTCCCGGGCCTGATGGCCCTTCGCTGGACTACTATAAGGACCCCCGCAACGTGGGTCGCAATGTGGAGGAGTCCTTTCGGAAGTACGGGGTAGATATGCCCCAGTCGGTTAGAGACACCATACACGCTGCCCGCGATGGTCAGTTGCCCGAAGGGTTGGACTTATGACACAAGAGCGAACCTTGCCGGAAGGCCAGCTGGACTGCTTGAGGCAGTCTATTCTGCTATTGGGCAGCGTTGTCAAAGACCTCCCCCTTGACTCCCGGCTTGCAGGAGAGCTTGTCGAGCTTTCCGGCAGGCTCTCTATCTCAGAAGGCCAATTTTCCGGGTCCGTTGGCATGACCGAGACTCTGGAGATACTTCACCAAGCTCGTGCATCCCTCAACTTGCTGGATGGGACAGGCTACCCGGCCAGGACTGCTGATGGTGACGGCCCCGTATCGCGCCTCAGACACGCCCTGGATGACCTGGAAGAGGGCATAGGAAGGGAGCTACGCAGGACCCCCAGCGCCGGGGTGTACGGCCTCTACGTCATCATTGACCCGGAGGTCACCGGCGGTCGAGACCCCGTGGAAGTGGCCCGTGGAGCACTCATGGGCGGCGCAAAGATGCTCCAGCTAAGGGACAAGGTCAGGGAGAAGGGCCAGGTCCTTCCTTTGGCAAGGGCGCTCAAAGGTCTTTGCGTCGAATATGGCGCCCTTCTGATAGTAAACGATCACGCGGACCTGGCCGCCGTGGTGGGTGCCGACGGCATCCACGTGGGACAGGGAGACCTGCCGGTGGCGGAGGCCCGCCGGATACTGCATCCCCGGCAAATCGTGGGGCGGTCCAACCACTTGCCGGAAGAGCTACTGGAATCCCAGGCGCATGGGGCTGACCACGTAGCCCTGGGAGCCATCTACCCCACCGCCACCAAGTCCAGCATACGGAGCCGGGCTACCCTTGGCCCTGATGCCGTGCGAAGAGTAAGAGAGTCGGTCAACGTCCCCCTGGTAGCGATAGGGGGCATAAATGCTGAGAACGTGGAGCCGGTGGTGAAGGCAGGGGCCGATGCCGTATGTGTCACCGGCGCCGTGGGCCTGGCACCGGACCCAGAGGAAGCATCCCGGCGTCTGGTGGAGAAAATTCTTCAAGCGGGAGGTAAGGCATGACGTCCTCCTCCTATGACGAAAGCCTTGCACAGGTGGCGGAGGCGGCCCTGAAAGAGCTTTCGGAGAAACACGCTGCCAGGGAGCGTGGCTTACAGGTGTCGCGAGAGGTAATCCGGCTCTCAGCCAACACCATACGGGCCGTCCACCGGCAGGAGTTTGATCAGGCGAGGGACTTGCTCGGCCAGGCGGAAAGCAAGCTCCATGAGACTGACGGCATCTTGAGGGAGTGGCCGGAGATTTATTACGCCGGCTTCCTCTCCGACGCCAGAAAGGAGTACAGCGAGGCCTGTATAACCTTGGCGCTCATATCGGGGACCCGAATCCCCCGGCCCGGTGAGTTGGGAGTGGAGATGGCACCCTATCTCAACGGCATGGGTGAAGCCATAGGGGAGCTGAGGCGGTTTATCCTGGACTCTCTACGCAAGAATGATAGCCGACGCTGTGACGAGCTAATGGACGTTATGGATAATATCTACACTATCCTGGTCACGGTGGACTTCCCCGAGCAGGTGACCGGAGGACTGAGACGGACCACCGACGCCATGCGGGGCGTTCTGGAGAGGACTAGGGGCGACCTGACGATGGCTCTGAGGCAGCGGGAACTGGAGCAAAGACTCGCCTCCTTGGACTGGCCTACTTCTTGAGAATGGAAAGGAAAATAGAATGCCCAATCCAGTCGTTCATTTCGAGATTCTAGGCAAGGATCACGAGACATTGCAGAAGTACTATAGCGGTCTGTTCGGATGGAAAATCACAAATGTGTCGCCGGACTTTCCCTACGGGATCGTCGGCGCCGACGAGCAGGGCAAGGGCATCGGTGGAGGTGTCGGCGGCGTAATGCCCGGCGGGAATGCCCAATTGACGAGTTACGTCGAGGTTGAAGACCTCCCGGCATGGTTGGTCAGGGCCGGTGTGCCCGGTGACCACCATTCCAGGCATGGTCACCTTCGCCCAGTTCAGGGACCCCGAAGGCAACATCGTGGGACTGGTTTCCTCGGAAGTCCCACCGGCGACGTAGTTGCATTGGAGCGGGGGTCAATCCAAGCTTCAGTAGCAATCCCTGCTTCCCACGCCAAGTGGAGAGTGGAAAGCATGATTCGAGGTTGACCGGCGAGGCATTGCGCATCCGCCAATTAGCGTAGGTACACACCTATGCAAAGCTGTCTGACGGCCTTATTCGGGCTACCTGCGGGTGGCGCGACCTTTGAGGGCGGCCAGGGCGAGCCCGATGCTGAGAACGCCCACAGCCAGGATGGCACCCAGCCCCTTTGCCAAAGTCAGTGGCTCCCAGCCGTCCGAGATCAGTGAGCGGAGGGCAGCCAGCAGATAGGTGACCGGATTGTAGTCGGCGGCCGCGCTCAACCAGCCTGTCATCGCCTCCTGGGGCATGAACAGGGTGGTGGTGAACAAGAGCGGAAAGAAGAGTAGAAAGCTGATGTTGACCGCTGCCGGGTTGCCTGTCTTCAGGGAGATGGCAAAGGGAAAGCCGGCGAAGATGAGCCCCCAAAGTCCACTGAGGAACATGAACACCAGAATCCCGGGGACGCCGGTAGCAAAGTTCACACCTGCAATGAAGGCCATGATGA
The DNA here is from genome assembly GCA_021296015.1 of Dehalococcoidia bacterium. Classification (GTDB taxonomy): domain Bacteria; phylum Chloroflexota; class Dehalococcoidia; order Lucifugimonadales; family JAGWBF01; genus JAGWBG01. The sequence continues at coordinate 6,531 of JAGWBG010000107.1, forward strand.
CTACCGGCACGGAGAGAGCCACAACCATGGCAAAGTCGGCAATCATAAGACCCAAGAGCAATGCCAGCCGGTTCACCGGGCTAATCGCCAGCCGGTCGAAGTAGCCGGTCTGGATGTCGGTGACTACCACCATAGCACGGGATATACCGGTCACTGCGAACAGAACAGCCACCGGAATCTGGAAGGCGCGATAGTTCAGGCCGGGGATACCCTCCGCGATGTCATTCAACGCCCCAACTGTCACAATGTACATGAAGACGGGAATGAACAGGGCCGGCACGGTGACCTCCGGGTCCCGACGTACCGAGCGCAACGCCCGCTCGGCCACACTCAGGGTATCTCGAAAGAACCCACCTCGACGGGCCAGCGTTTCTGCGTTCGTGACGGTGGGGAAAGGGTGGTCCCTGCCCGTTGTTTCGGACTGGTCAGTTCGCTCTGGGGTTCTCCAAGCTGTCATAAAGTCTGCTGACCTTCCTGCAGACGCGCGCCGGTTACCTGAAGGAAAACATCGTCGAGGGTTGGGGTGCGCAAAGTCAACTCCTGGACATTCACACCGTGCCGGTCGAGTGCCAATGCGACAGCGCTAATTAGGGTCGCGCCGTTGGACACACTCACGGTCAACTCCTGTCCGTGGGCTTCCACGTGCTCCACCTGGGGAACGTCGCTCAGGGCCGCCATAGCCTCCTCCGCCTCGCCCTCCAACCGGACCACAATCAGGTCGGAGCCTCTGGCCCGCTTCAGGTCGGCCGGCGGGCCCTGGGCAGCCAACTGACCCCGGTCAATGATGCCCACCCGGTGGGCCAGGGAGTCGGCCTCCTCCAGGTACTGTGTGGTGAGAAAAATGGTGACGTCCGTCTCCCCGTTTATTCTGCGTATCTCCTCCCAGATGCGGGCACGACTGATTGGGTCGAGGCCAGTGGTCGGCTCGTCCAGGAACAGGACTACCGGTTTATGAATCAGGGCGGCGGCCAGGTCCAACCGTCGCTTCATGCCGCCAGAGTATGTGCCAACAAGTCGGTCCATGGCATCTCCAATGTCTACCAGGTCGGAGAGTTCGCCGATTCTCCGGTCTACCAACCGGCGGGAAAGGCCGTAGAGCTTTCCTTGAAGGCCCAATAACTCCCTGCCGGTCTGCTTGTTGTCCAGCGCCGCCTCCTGTTGGGCCGCGCCAATACGCAGACGCACCTCCTCGGGTTGGCGAAGCACGTCGTAACCTGCAACCTGAATCTCTCCGGCAGTGGGAGCCAGCAAGGTAATCAACATCCGGATAACGGTGGTCTTGCCGGCACCGTTGGGGCCGAGGAATCCGTAGATCTCTCCGGGGGGAACGGCCAAGTCAACTCCGTCAACGGCACGAACGTTGCCGAAGTTTCTGGCCAGGTCTTTGGTGCGAATAGCGTAGTTACCGTTGTTCAAATGGTTTTATCGAGTAACAGAATTCAGGATAACTCATCAATGATTATGACACGTTGGAGGGAAGACAAGAAAGGCCAGGATGGCATCAGTTTTCCCAATTTATGTTGGTAAATGCCCTTGTCACCGGTAGGGTCCACCAGTTGACTACCTGTCAGGACGTGCTGATTGGTCACTGGTACTTTCCCGCCGTCCGGGATGCTGGTAGCAAATCCTGCCAGTGTTCCAAAATCGTGGAACTGACGTGCTGCCCCTTCTGCGCCCCTGGCCGTGGAGGCTATCTGAATTCTGCTTTGTAGTGGCCTATGTTACAGATGTGGCTTTCCCAACTCGGTCTCCTTGTTTACGATTACTATTTCTTCATTCTACTGGTATTCGCACCGGCATGTTTTCAAGGCATGCTAACGTTCGGTCACAACCACCACGTAATGGGGCACACTATATGTGGGAGTGGGGGAAATACCTATAAGTTCCACCAACTCTTCACTCGAATATTCCTTCCATATTTCAGGGCAGTCAACCCAATGATAGTCACTAGGCCCAGGCCTTGGTATGCGCGTTTTGACCCACACCTCACGCGTGTGCTCCGGTGCGGGTTGTTTTATTGAAACTGTGGTAGGCTCTCCTGAACAGGCCGTCGCCAGCAATAGGACAGCGACAGTGCAAATGAGGACCAACAGAAGCCTGAACTATGACTGCCTTGCACCCACAATTCACCTCCTTATCCTCCGGTTTTGTTGCAGAACTCCGTCAGCACTCACAGAGGATACGGGTACGTTAGCTCTGTCAAGGCCAATTCGTTAATGTCATGCCGACCCTTTTGTAGGGACGTCCGTCCCGTCCCTGAAATACCCCGCGCCAACTCCGACCACGCTGGAATAACGTCAGAACAGGTCATTATATTTCTCTCGTAATTCATGGATACGCGCTGCGGTGAGGGGTACGTTGTCACTTGATGATGTCATCACTCATCCCCTTTCTCTTATTTCCCGGCTGGGGGGTCTCCTCTACAATTTGTATCGGGACACCATTAATGCAGTCAGGAATCCTGTCCTCGGGCGGCAGTGTCTCCTGGTCCACCTTCTCGCTGACAATGACTTCGATGCCCGGAAATGGCTCCCGCTCTCCTTCAGGGTCCCACAGTGTTACCCCCGCACTAACTGAAACGAAGTTGGGCTGACGGGAAAACAGGGCGTCATTCTGTTGCAGTATCTCGTTGAATAACCTCATCCCCCCCACTTCGTAGAGTGGATCACACCAAGCAGGCTTAGTCGGCGTCGGCGGTGGGAACGGAGTGCGGGTTGCCGCTGGCCGCTCTTCCTCCGAAAGGATTTCCACCTCAACAGGCTCCGTCATCCACGCCTTGTCTCTTTCACCTGGCCCCATGAACATACCCCGCACCAGATAGACGCCGGGGGGGGGGACCTGCTGGCCAAACATATCCCTTTGGTTCCACTTGTAAGTGCGTTCCCACACTTCGTCGGGTCCCTGATTGTGTACGCGCCACACTAGTTCCGCGAAAACGTTGCAGAAGGAGTCCACAACATAGTCCCCGTTGGGTTTGGTGACCCGAAAGCCGTAAGGGAAATTACTTATAGTCAACGATATTTTCTGACCACTGATGTTTTCCAGGGTCTGCTTTATCAACACCGTCTCCTTAAAGGCCGCAACCCGGGGTGTAACCTCCACAGAGTGGATGAGGAAGTCCTTAGGGTATTCCCATGGTTCTCCCCACCACGGCTCCGCACAGGGTGAGTCGGCGTTGGCGGTGCAGACGGGCCGCAACCCGCCAGCAGCAGGATGGCAACCGCCGCGCCGGTGATGAGCAAAAGAAGCCTGAAAGCTGCCTTGCCCGTATGCACAACACACCTCCTTAGAACATATCGTGGTGTACCAGTTCGGCTATGAGTCCCTTGACACCCTGTCCCATGTATGATAGTTTCTCATGTGCCCAATACCTAGTCCCAAGACTGTCATGGGAGATTCAATATGTTACCCATCGTGATAGCCGCCATTACTGGCGGTCTGGCCATCGTTTTTGCAACTATCCTGGCGGTATGTGTGGTGAGGGGTGTCGAGGGGACAGGCCATCAGGGAGGGGGCCTTTGCCTTCCTCCGCCGAGAATACCTCACCATCGTGCCCTTCGTAATCGTGGTAGCAATCGCATTGTGGCTGCTTATAGACTGGTACACCGGAGACTCCTTGATACCAAGGACGGCTATAGCATACCTGGCTGGCACTGTCTGTTCCGCTACAGCCGGATTTATAGGCATGAACATAGCCATACGCGCCAACGTAAGGACCACTGCCGCCGCCATGAGGGGGCTAAACCCCGCTCTCAGAGTCGCCTTCTCCAGTGGCGCCGTGATGGGGATAACGGTGGTTGGCGTGGGACTCCTGGGAGTGGTCATCCTCTACGTCATTTTTCAGAACATAGACTACGTTATAGGCTTTGGCTTCGGTGCATCCTCCATAGCCCTCTTTGCCAGGGTGGGCGGCGGCATTTACACCAAGGCGGCTGACGTAGGCGCAGACCTGGTGGGCAAGGTGGAGGCGGGCATCCCGGAAGACGACCCCAGAAATCCTGCGGTAATAGCCGACAACGTGGGAGACAACGTGGGAGACGTGGCCGGCATGGGGGCCGACCTGTTTGAGTCCTACGTTGGCTCCATCATCGCCGCCATAGCCCTGGCCGCTGCAGCAGTAGCCAGCATACCCGGTCAGGACTGGAAAAGCGACGTAGCGCTGCTTCCCCTGCTCATAGCAGGCTTCGGCATAGTGGCCTCCATACTGGGCACCTTCGTCGTCCGAAGCGGAGAGAGGGCTTCCTTCGGCGAGCTCCTGTGGGCCTTGCGGCGAGGCATCTTCGCCTCCGCCATACTGGTCCTCCTCCTGGCCCTCGTGGCGGTTATGTGGCTTGACCTCGACGGGTTGATAGCGCCCAACGTCAGCGACTTCGATATATTCTGGGCGATTGTGGCCGGGCTGGGTGCCGGAGTCATAATTGGGGTGGTGACCGAGTATTTCACGTCCTACGATTACGGCCCAACCAAGCGCGTCGCTGAGGCGGCCCAAACGGGCGCTGCCACCACCATGATTAGCGGCATAGCAACCGGAATGCAAAGCACGGTGATTCCCGTCCTCATCATCGGGGGCGCTATTCTGGCCGCCTTTGAGTTGGCCGGATTTTACGGGGTGGCTCTTGCCGGAGTGGGTATGCTCTCCACTCTCGGCATAACCCTGGCCACCGATGCCTACGGCCCTGTGGCAGATAACGCCGGCGGCATATCGGAGCAGGCCCAGCTAGCGCCCGAAGTCCGCCAGCGCACCGATGCTCTGGATGCCCTGGGCAATACCACCGCCGCCACTGGCAAGGGGTTCGCTATTGGCTCCGCCGGACTTACCTCGCTGGCTCTGCTGGCTGCCTATGGCCAGGCGGCAGGCCTGGGAACAATAGACCTCCTGAACTCCACCACCCTGGTCGGGGTGCTGATAGGAGCCATGCTCCCCTTTATCTTCTCGGCAATGACCATGAAAGCCGTTGGTAGGGCTGCCTTCTCCATAGTGAACGAGGTCAGGAGACAGTTTCGGGAAATACCGGGGATAATGGAAGGCACCGGCCGACCCGACTATGCCCGTTGTGTGGATATTAGCACTCGCGGTGCCCTCAAAGAGATGTTCCTTCCTGGAGTGATGGCAGTGGCAGTGCCCCTGGTAATCGGGTTTGTCCTGGGTACTGAGGCCCTGGGAGGTCTTCTCATTGGAGCGGTTGGTGCGGGCCTCCTCCTGGCGATAACTATGGCAAACGCGGGCGGCGCCTGGGACAACGCCAAGAAGTATATTGAGCTTGGCCACTACGGAGGAAAGGGGTCGGACTCCCACAAGGCCGCAGTGGAAGGCGACGTGGTGGGAGACCCCTTCAAGGACACTTCAGGGCCTTCCTTGAACATCTTGCTGAAGCTGATGGCAATAGTGTCCCTGGTATTTGCACCCGTCTTTCTCGAAGTGGGCAAGCCCCTGATTGAGCGGCTGTAGCCGAGCAGTGGAAGTACAGGAATGCCTGTACTATAATGGATTAGGGGTAGCTCAAGCCGGGGCCTCAAATGTAAGGCGGGTGTAGCTCAGTGGTAGAGCGCTAGCCTTCCAAGCTAGCTGTCGTCGGTTCGATCCCGATCACCCGCTCCAGATTCAGCCCTGGAATCCCGACTTTGGGCGGGCGTGGAGTTGGCCTCACCCCGCAGCCATCTATAGAGAAGAGACGCCGCTACTGCACCCGTCACAGGCCCGGCCCAGTATACCCAGTGACTCTCCCAGACCCAGCCCAAGAGCGCCGGCCCAAAGGACCTGGCCGGGTTCATGCTGGCCCCGGAGATAGGGCCGGCGAATATCGCTTCAAGGCCGACGGTAGCGCCTATTGCCAAGGCCGCTCCCTGACCCACTGCACGCACGTCGGTGGCCACGGCCATAATGACGAACATCAGGAACAGTGTCAGCAAGGCCTCCAGGACCAGGGATTGCCAGGCGCTTTCCGAGGGGACTGTTGCCCCCATGTCGGCCACCGAGCCGAAAAGCCCCCACAACACCAGGCTGGCCAACGTCGCTCCGGCGAGTTGCGCACTCCAGTAGAAGGGTACTTCCTTCCACGGGAAATGACGAGCGAGGGCAAAGCCCAGGGTTACGGCAGGGTTGATGTGTGCTCCTGAGATGTGCCCCGTTGCGTAGACCATTGCCGCCACTACGAGGCCGAAGGTGAGGCCCACACCCAGATGGGTCACCTGACCCCCTGAGAGTTCGTCAATCATAATGGCACCCGTTCCGGCAAAGACGAGACCGAAGGTGCCGACCATCTCCGCAACGCAGCGTTTCAGTATCGTAACGGTGCTTCTGCTCACGTAGCCTCTGTCCAGTAATTGGTATCATTCCGCTTTGAATGGTTTGCTCGGTAGAGGCAGGTTTCGGACCTGCTCCTATACCGCGTTAAGTTAAAAGGAGTCCTCCGGATTTCATCCACCAGGGCCGGGACGCCGCCCTAGTACTTGGACACGTTGATTTCTATCATCTTTCCGGTGACTAGGAAGATGACCCTTTCCGCTATGTTAGTAGCCCGGTCGGCGATGCGCTCCAGGTCATGGGCCACCCACAGCAGATAAGTTGCCCGTTGAATCGTCCGGGGGTCATCTATCATGTAAGCAAGCAGGTCCTGGTTCACTTGGTCGTAGAGGGCATCCAGCTCGTCATCATCGTCGCATAGCTGATTGGCAATGGGCGTGTGTCGTTTGACCCGCGCATGCAGGCTGCACCTCAGCATGTGAGTGG